>DQVB01000328.1 GCA_015661985.1 Planctomycetota bacterium
CACCCGCCGGGACCGCCGCGGCGCGGGCCGAGGCGACGCCGAGCCCTCGGCCGGTGATTCTCACCGGTTTGGCTTGGGGCTATCATGACACGAACCGCGCCCTGGCGCGGTCCTCGCCGGCCGCTTCGCTCGCTGCTTTGGCGGCAAGCCGGCCGGCCAGGTGGCCTGGCGAGCGGCACACGGGAGATCCTCGCACCCATGTCGACCGATGAAGCGCTATTGACGCCGGAGCTGTTGGCCAAACTGGAGGCCATGGAGCTGGTGAGCCGAAAGATCTTTCGCGGGCGGATGAAGGGCGAACGGCGGAGCCGGCGCAAGGGGCAGAGCGTGGAGTTCGCCGACTTCCGCAATTACGTGCCGGGCGACGACGTACGGTTCATCGACTGGAACACCTACGCCCGGCTGGACCGGCTTTTCCTGAAGATGTTCATCGAAGAAGAGGACCTGCATTTTTACGCCCTCATCGACGCCAGCCCGTCGATGGACTTCGGCACGCCCACCAAGCTGCACTTCGCCAAGCGACTGGCCGCAGCCCTGGGGTTCATCGGATTGGTGCGAGGGGATCGGGTGCGGATCCAGAGCCTGAATCCGCCAGCGGGCAAGCCGATCCCGGTGCTGCGGGGACGGCGCTGCCTGTGGCAGATGCTGGGGTACCTGGAGGAGATCCAGCAGGACGATCCGATCCGGCTGGCCGAAGCGGTGCGGAACTTCACGGTCCGCAACACGGGCAAAGGGATCGTGGTGCTGATCAGCGATCTGTTGGACAAGGAGGGCTACGAAGCGGCACTGCGGTACTTGTTGGCCCAGGACTGGGATATCTACGTGATCCACGTGTTGTCGGCCGAGGAGCTGGAGCCGGATCTGGCGGGGGATCTGCGACTGGTGGATTGCGAAGACGGCGACCAGGCGGAGGTCACCATCAGTGGTCCGTTGATGAAGCGCTACCGGCAGACCGTGTCGGCCTTCATCAACTCGGCGCGCGAGTTTTGCACGCGGCGGGGGATCGTCTATTTCCCGGCGCGTAATGAATTGTCCGTTGAGGAACTGATCACGGGATATCTTCGCCAGCGGGGTCTGGTGCGCTGATGCAGTGGCTGAATACCTTGGCCTGGTGGCAGTGGTTGATCCTGGCGATGGTGCCGCCGGCGATCATCGCCCTGTACTTCTTGAAACTCAAGCGACGCCCGCTGGAAGTGCCCAGCACCTACCTGTGGCACAAGTCGATCGAAGACCTGCACGTGAACACGATTTGGCAACGGCTGCGTCGCAACCTGCTGCTGTTCCTCCAGCTGTTGCTCGTGTTCCTGGCCATGTTGGCCTTGTTGCGGCCGGGCTGGCAGACAGCCCGGCTGGTGGGTGACCGCTTCATTTTCCTGGTGGACCATTCGGCCAGCATGCAGGCCACGGACGCCTCCTCATCGCGGTTGGAAGAGGCCAAACGCCGGGTGCGCCAATTGATCGAACAGATGGACTCGGGCGATGTGGCGATGGTCGTCAGCTTCGCCGATCAGGCGCGGGTGGCCCAGATGTTCACGGACAACCGAGCCGCTTTGCTGCGGAGCCTGGAGTCGATCGGACCGACGGCCCGCTCCACATCGATCCAGGAGGCCCTCCAGGTGGCCTCGGGGCTGGCCAACCCGGGCCGCAGCGCCTACGACGAGACGGACGTGCAGGTGGCTGAGCCGCTGCCGGCCACGGTGTTCATCACCAGCGACGGCCAGTTTCCGCCCCTGCCCGATTTCGACCTGGGCAACCTGACACCCAAGTATCTTCCCGTGGGCAGCCCCACGGCGAGGAACGTGGGAATCGTCATGTTCAGCCTCCGCCGCCATGAGCTGCGGCCGGCGGAGCTGGAGGCTTTTGCCCGGGTGGAGAACTTCGGCCCGGCGGACGCTCGGGTGGATTGCCAGCTGCGGTTGGACGGCCAACTGGTGGACGCCGACCGGTTTACCATCCCCGCTGGGGAGTCCGAGAGCGTGGTCTTCCCGCTCGGCGAAGTGGAGGCGGCCGTGGCGCAGCTGGTGATCAGCGTCGAGGACCACTTTGCGCTGGACAACGAGGCGTGGGCCATCGTAGACGCCCCGCGGCGGGCCAAGGTGCTCGTGGTCACCCCGGGCAACCGTCCGCTGCAGTACGCTTTGAGCACCCAGGCTGCCGCGAAAATGGCCGACGTGCAAATGGTCGAGCCCGGTTTCCTGGCCACCGAATCGTACCGCACCCAGGCTGCGCTGGGGACCTACGACCTGGTGATCTACGATCGCTGCCAGCCCAAGGAGCCCCCCCAGGCCAACACGCTGTTCATCGCTGCGTCGCCCCCCGGCCCGCGCTGGAAGACCGGCCCCCAGGTCAACATGCCGGAGATCATCGATGTGGACACCTCCCACGCGTTGATGCAGTGGCTGAGCCTCGGCGACGTGCTCATCGACACGGCCACGCCGCTGGAGGTGCCCCCTGGCGGCAGTGTCTTGATCGACTCCCACGTGGGCCCCTTGCTGGTCATTGCCCCCCGTGAGGGTTTCGAGGACGCCGTGCTCGCTTTCCCACTCATCTACCAGCGCCAGGAAGATGGCCGAGCGGCCACCTACTTCGGCACCAACTGGCCGTTTCGCGCCAGCTTCCCTGTCTTTGTCATCAACCTCCTGGAATACCTGGGCGGCGCCCGCCGCGGCTTGGGGGGCGAAAGCCTGCGGGCGGGCCAGTCGATCGAGCTGACCGGCCCCGCCCCGGGACTCCCCCTGGAAGTGCGCACCCCGTCGGGCGACCGGATCGTATTGGATGAGCCGCACGCCGGCAAGTACCGCTTCACCGGGACGACGGAATTGGGCGTCTACGAAGTCTACTGTCAAGGCAAGCGGGTACAGCGACTGGCCGTCAACCTCTTCGATCGCGCCGAAAGCAATATCGTCCCCAAGGATGAGATCCATTTACCGGTGGCCGTGGCCGCTGCCCCCGGCGGTTGGGAATCCGTCAGGCGGGAACTGTGGAAGTGGCTGCTCCTGCTGGCACTGGGTGTCCTCTGCTTCGAATGGTACATCTACAACCGCCGTGTCTTCCTGTAAGGAAGAAGGGCAAGCCAATGCCCCGTCGGTCTTCCTCTCCTTGGTCTGCGATTCAGGCGTAGAGGGCGCGCACGACAGAGTCACGGGCCCCGTAGCTTGGCTCCCTAAGCCGAGCTTCGCGCCTTGGCCGGTTTCCCGTTCCCGGCTCGGGGAGCCAGGCTACTTCGCAATGCTCGCTGGCCTGGGAGCCTCGCAAGCCACAGCCTTTCCGCGGGCCTGTTGCGCCCCGCCGTCACGTCTGAATCGGAGTCCCCTCGATTGCCGAGCCAGCCGGCGTGTGTTAGCATGGGGTAGAGTTCGGGGGGTGCAGGCGCCCCCGGGGCGGGGGCACGGTCACTGGTCAGCAGTGGGGCGCGGGGCCGCCGCCGGGTCTCGTGACAGGTGTTTCCTTTGGCTGCCAAGCTGTAGCGCGGTATGAGGCTTCCACCGGACGGTGCTCGTTGGCTCATTTCCCTTCGCTGGGTGGCCTGTGTGCTGGTCTTTCTGACCACCTGGGTGGCCTCTTCGGTGTTCGGCGTGGTGGTCCATCCGTGGCCGCTCTACGTGGTCGGTTGTGTGCTGGCGGGCTACAACGTGCTGTTCAAGCTGAGCCAGCGGAATTGGGCTCCGGGGGAAGGCGTCGCGGAGCGGAACATCGCCTTTCAGGTGATCGTTGACCTGTTCGCCCTGACGCTGCTTCTGTACTTCTCCGATCTGCCGCGCAATCCGTTTTTGTTTTACTTTGTCTTCCACATGATCATTGCGGGCATGTACCTGCGGGGCCGGGCCCCGTACGGCTTTGCGGCGATCGCCACGGGCCTGGTCGGCGGTGTCATGCTGTTGGAGTATCTGGGGTGGATCCCCGCCTTCCCGATCCGCCTGCCCAGCGATCCGCCGGGCGTGCGGCGTCTGGACGGCGTGTATCTGCTGGGCGTGTTTGGGGCCTTCGCCAGTACGCTGTGGATCGCCGTGTACTTCACCACATCGATTCGGCGCTACGTGGACCGGGCGCACGCGGAGATCCGCCAGAAGGAGAAGCTGTTGGGGATTGGCCAATTGGTGGCCGGGATCGCTCATCAGATCGCCAATCCCCTGGACGGGATGCAGAACTGTTTGCATCGGATCGGCGAGGCGGTCAAAGGCGATTCGCGGTTGGCGGAATACGTACAGCTGATGGGCGAGGCGCTGGAGCGGATCGAACGGACGGCCAAACGGGTGCAGGCCTTTGCTCGGCCCCACGGGATCAGCCTCCAGCGCACGGATGTGAACCGGGCGGTGGAGGCCACGTTGCAGATGTTGGGCTCCGGTGGCGATCATATCGCCATCCACAAGGAATTGGGAGCGGTGTCCGATGTGATGGGCGACCCCTATACGTTGCAGGAAGTGGTTTTCAATCTCTGCACGAACGCCTTGGCGGCCATGCCCCACGGCGGCAGTCTGACCGTCCGCACCCTGGCCCTGGGCCGCAAGGACGACGACCAGATGGGGTCGGTGGCCATCGAGGTGGTGGACACGGGGGTCGGCATTCCCCCAGGTCAGTTGGAAAAGATCTTCGAGCCTTTCTACACGACGCGGTCCGATGCGGGGGGTACGGGTTTGGGGTTGGGGCTGTGTCGCATGCTCATTTCCGAGATGGGCGGACGGATCGAAGTCCGCAGTACGCCGGGCCAGGGCACCACATTCACCGTAGTGCTCAACCCGGCCCCGGATGGTTCGGTGAGCCGCCAGTCATGAGAATCCTGGTTGTCGACGACGAGAAGATCAAGCGAGTCACACTGGCCGACGACCTGACCGGCCAAGGGCATGAGGTGGTCACGGCGGTGGACGGCCGCGATGCGGTGGCCCGACTGGCCGAAGGGCCCTTCGATGTGGTCGTGACCGACCTGAAGATGCCTGGACTGGATGGCATCGGACTGCTGCGGCGGATCAAGCAGGGCCCGCAATCGGACACCGAAGTGATCCTGATGACCGCCTACGGCAGCATTCCCACGGCGGTGGAGGCTGTCAAGCTGGGAGCCTTCGATTTCATCACCAAGCCGTTCCGCAACGAGGATCTGTTCCCGTTGATCGCCCGGATCGAACGGGACCGGCACCGGCGGGCCAACGAAGACGCGGCGCCCCAGCCGGCCCACATCCGCGACTGCCTGGTGGGCAAATCCCAGGCCATGGCCCGCGTCCATCGCATGGTGGAGATCTGCGCCAAAAGTGACGCCAACGTGCTGCTCTGCGGTGAAACGGGGGTGGGCAAAGACCTGGTGGCATCGGTCATCCACCGCCACTCGCACCGCCGCAAATTCCCCTTCGTCAAGGTGGGCTGCGCGCTGTTCTCGCCCCAACTGATCGAAAGCGAGCTCTACGGACACGAGAAGGGATCCTTCACCGGCGCCGACCAGATGCGCAAGGGCCGCTTCGATCTGGCCGAAGGCGGCACCCTCTACCTGGACGACGTCGACGATATCCCCCGCCAGCAGCAGACCAAACTGCTGCGGGCCATCGAAGAAAAGGTCTTCGAACGCGTGGGAGGCACCACACCGATCAAAGCTGACGTGCGGATCATCGCTTCCACCAAGCGGAACCTGCTGGACAAGGTGGCCGAGGGAACCTTCCGCGAGGATCTCTACTATCGGCTCGACGTGCTCCGCGTGCACTTGCCCCCGTTGCGCGAACGGCGCGAGGATATCCCCGCCTTGGTCGATCACCTGCTGGCCCGCATCGCCCAAAGCCAGAGCTACTCCATCGAACCCGAAGCGCTGGCCATCCTCCAACAGCACGATTGGCCCGGCAATGTGCGCGAGCTGTGCCACGCCCTGGAGCGAGCCTATCTGATCGGCTCGGGACACATCTCGGCCGAGGTGCTTACGGCCGATATGGGGGGCATCGTCCCGGAAGAAAACAACCTGCCGGCCGAAGGGTTCCGCGCAGCCATGGAAAGGGCAGAACGCCAGTTGTTGGAGAACGCCCTCAAGGCCTCCGGCGGCAACAAGCAGGCCGCCGCGGCCGCCCTGCGCATGAAACCCTCCACGTTTCGCGACAAACTGGCCAAGTACGGATTGGGCTGAAGCCCACACGGAGGGCCCAGGTTGCTCTGCGAGTGAGACCGTCGATAATGGTCACGGGGCCAAGAAGCAGCTGGAGTCTGGCCTTGTGACTTCCGCGCGGGGTGCAACGTATCCCTGTAGGAAGTGTCGGCAATCCGTCCTGCTTTGCTTGCGGCTCCACCGCGTCAGGCCCTTCACGGGATGCGGATCGAGAAGAGACTGTCGATGTCGGGAAGTGCTCCGTCACGGCCGTTTAACGAGGAAATGGCCGGCGCTGGCGGCCCCGTTGTGGCGGCCGGCCGGGAAGCCCGTCCCACGCCAGGAAATCCGCGGGACGGTCGGGCCGGGCCCTGGGGAATCATCGCCACATGACCCTTGTGAAAGGCAGAGCGTGAGGGCGCGGATCTTTCGAAAATACTGCTTCCTGTTGCTCGGCCTGGTGGTCGGTTCCTTGGTGCTGTTGGTCTTGCCCCTTTGGATCCTCCGTCCCCCATATGGCAAAGCCTTTCTGCTCAGCCTGCCGCCCATGCTGGTGACGGCCCTGAGCTGGATGGGCGGCGCCTGGTGGGCATGGGGCAAAGGTGGTGACCTCCTGCTGGTTGCCACCCTAGGCGCCATCCCGCTCCGAGTGGCTGTCGTTCTCCTTTGGGCCGGGCTGGTGCTCTCTGTGCCCGGCACACCGGTGGCCGTTTTCCTGGTGGCGCTGATGCTCCACTGGATCCTGTTCACCGTTGCCGAATTGGCCATGGTGGCCGAATTGAGCCGTCAGCCGAGTGAATAGCGCGCGGCACCCGGCGCTTGCCACGTCCTACCACCGACCCGTACGATGTACCCTGCGCCGTCAAGGCAGGGACCGGTTCCGGTTGGCTGCCCTTCATGCCAGAGGATCCGTTGGGAAGGAGAAGTTTGTCGTGACAGGCCATGTCGTTCTGATCGCTGCCCAGCTGCTCGTGGTATCCGGCGACGCCGAACCGGCGGGGCGCGCGTTGCAGGCGGAAGATCTGAGGGTGTTGGACGAGCCGGCCTCGGGGATGATGAGAGATTACCTCACGGCGCTGGTGGAGGAGCAATTCGCCCGCCGCGAAGCCCTCTTGGGCAAGCTTCAGACGGCCGAAGATTGGAAGCGGCATGCCGAGCGGATCCGCCGGGCCATGGCTGGTTGGACCGGGCCCTTTCCGCCCCGCAGCCCGCTCAAAGCGCGCGTCACGGGGCGCATCGAACGGTCGGAATACGTCATGGAAAAGGTCCTGTTCGAGAGTCGGCCGGGGTTCGTTGTCAGCGCGAACTTGTATCTGCCCAAACGCTTCCAGGGGCGACGCCCCGCGGTGCTCAACGTGATCGGCCACTCGGCGGAAGGCAAGGCGGCCGAAAAAGTCCAACGTCGCTGCGTGGCGCAAGCGCGGAAGGGATTTGTGGCCTTGGCTATCGACGCCATCGGCCAGGGTGAACGCCAGGTTCCCGAGTACGCCGGCCACGGACGCCCGCCCGGGAATGCCCACAGCGTCCTTGGTTTGCAGGCCTTCCTGGCTGGCACCCACCTGTTCAACCTCATGGCCTGGGACGCCATCCGGGCAGTGGACTACCTGGTGTCGCGGCCCGAAGTGGACCCCGCGCGGATCGGCTGCACGGGATGTTCCGGCGGAGGCATGATGACCACGTACATCTTGCCTTTCGAATCGCGCATCACGGTGGCCGTGCCGGCGTGTAATCCGAATACGTGGCTCTACCGGGTGCGGGCGGGATTGGCAACCGACCATGAACAAGTCTTCCCCGGCGCCTTTGCGGCCGGAGTCGATCCGCGCGGCGATCCGCTCATGTGCCACGTGCCCAAGCCGCTTTTGATCAACGCCACGACCAGGGACAGCCTGAATCCGCCCGCCGGCGTGTGGGCGTTGAGCCGTTGGCTACAGAAAGCGTACGCGGCGCACCGAGTGCCTGAACGGTTTCAGACGGTGATGATCCCGGGCCGACACGGGTACAACCTCCAGCAGCGCGAGGCCACCTACGCGTGGCTGTTGAAGTGGCTGGACGGTGGCCCCGCCGAGCCGGCCGAAGGGGATTTCGCGGTCGAACCGGCCCAAGACACATGGTGCACCCCGGGGGGCAATGTGTACCTCGAGCAGCCGCAGCGCACACGACCACATGGCCTGGTGCTGGAGTACCTAGCCGGGAAGCGGGCTTCGTGGCCGGCGGTGGCCGACCGGCAAGCGCTGGATCGACACAAGAGGCGCCTGCGACGGGCCATCCGCGAGTTGCTCAAGCTGCCCGAGCAGGCTGCTGTGCCGCAGGCCACCACGGGTGAAGCCAGGAATTGGGGTGCTATGCGGATCAGGCCCGTGGTGTTGCGCCCCGAAGAAGACATTCTGCTGCCGGCCGTCTGGATCGAGCCGCTGGATGAGCCGAAACGAGGCGAAAGCCGGCCGGTGGTCCTGTATCTCCATGAGCGGGGCAAGGCGACATTGGCCCGGCGGCCGCTGGCTGAGCG
>DQVB01000729.1 GCA_015661985.1 Planctomycetota bacterium
AGGCCCCATCGGCCGCCCGCTCACCACGGCCCTCACCACGGGCCGACGGGGCATGCAGCTGGCCCGCCGTTCCATCGCCCCCCCGGGCCGCCTCGGGCAGGATGGGGACCACACCGGCGCCCTCCCGCCCCGCCTTGGGCCCGGCCACGGTGGGCACCCCCGAGGGTCGGTCGACGGCCACCTGTTCCCGGCGATCCGAAGGCGATCTTCGAACGGCTGGATCGCGACCGGGACGGAAAGCTGAGCCTGGAAGAATTCACCGCCGGCATGCGGGCCTTCCACCGGCGAATGGGGCGCCCCGTTTCACCCGTCAGCCTCGGTCGGCCAGTGGCCCGCCCCAGGCCAGCCACCTTTTTGTTGGCCCTTCTCAAACGGGCCGACTCGAACCACGACGGCAAACTGACCCTCGATGAAGTTCCTGCCGAAAGGCGCGAGGGGTTCAAGAAGATCCTTCAGCGGGCTGACCGGGATGGCGACGGTGCTTTGAGTGTCCAGGAGGCACGCCGTGCCTCCGTGCAGCTGGCTGCCAGAGCCCGGTGGTCGGCTGCCGCAAGACGCCCCCAGGCGCAAGCCCACGCGGCGAAGAAACCAGCTGAAAGCAAACCAAAAGGGGCCTCCACACGCAAGGCCGAAGAAAAGAAGTCGCCCCAGGTAAAACGCAAGCCCCACAAGCCCAAGCAGCGGGCCGCGAAGAAAAAGCCCGCCAGGTCCGGTGGAAAACCCACGAAGGAAGACAAAGACAGATAGGCACGAGCCCGGCCAGGTGGCTTGGGATCAATGCTTGCTCCAGCCCCGTTCGTCACCGGAGTGTTGGCCACTGCGGTGGGTTTTCTCATCCAAACACTCGCCCAAAAGCATCTGCCTGCCGTGCGGACCCCCATGGTCTTGACCATGGAACCCCAGTCTGCCACATTCTTCGGGTACCTGTTGGCTGGAGACAGGCTGGGGGCGGTTCAGATGGACGGAGCGGGGTCGGCGGTGGCCGCCGTGTTGCCTGCCGAAGTGGGCCCCACGCCGGACCAGGCGCAACCAGCTGGATCTCGGCTCTCCGGAATCTGAACGACTCGCGCGAGGAGGACGAGTGATGCACGTGGTCTGTGTTTACGTCCACGTCAAACCGGAACACCGGGAAGAGTTCATCAGGGCCACGCTGGAAAACGGAAAAGGCACGATCCAAGAGCCCGGGAACCTGCGATTCGACATTCTCCAGTCGGCCGACGATCCGAATCGCTTCCTGCTGTACGAAGTCTACCGCGATGAGGCGGGGATGAAGGCGCACAAGGAAACGGCCCATTACGCCACGTGGCGCGCCACGGTTGAGCCGTGGATGGCCGCGCCGCGGCAAGGAGTAGCCTACCGCAGCCTGTTCCCCAAAAGCGACTCGCAGTGGGCCACCAGGCACTGAGCCCGGATTATTCACGTAGGCTGCAACGAGGTCGCGGAAATGGGCTGCCGGAACGTCGCAAACGCTCTCCGGCGCGGCACACACTGCGTTTCAGTTTGCTCGTTGGCCGGGCGACCGAAGTTCCGGCGTGAGCCGCGTTTGCTCGTTCCGGCCTACAAGTTTGTGAACAATTACGGATGAGGCGCACCACAGGGAAGGTGCCACCACACCCGGTGGCCCATTTCCGGCAGCTGGAAAACCCTGCCCGGGGAAACTCCGGCCATCTCTCGCCGCGGCTGCCCTATCAGCCATCCCTGGAGGTCAAAAACCGATGGAAAGGCCGAAATGCCGGCCGTGATAGTGGATCACGGCCGACGGGTACCGGTAGTAACGGTAACGGCGATAGATCACCGGTGGGCGAACCCTTGGCACTGGGAGCACGATCGCCGGGTAGCCGTAGACGGGCGGGACAACCACAGGCGGCCCGAGGCAGCCGCAATGGCAATGGGGGCCGTGGGGATAGTAGTGGCGATACCCGCCCACGTAACCGTAGCTCGGACCCACGTGGACACCCACGTGAGCGGTCACCCTGGCCGCCTGTGTGTCCGTGGCCGGGAGGCCCACCAACAGCGCGGCGGCCCCTGCGACGACGATCAGTTTCGATACACCGGTCATGATCTTTTCCCTCCTTTTTCGCTCCACCCTCGGATAAACCCTCTTTCTTTCCCTCGGAACGCTCGGAAACCCTCGCCGGCTGAGAGGCAGGGTAGAACAAGCCCGCCCTCAACCGCCCGCCGGGATCTCGGCGGCCTTCGTCCGCCCCAAATCCCTGGGCGGGCGGGATCGCGTGTTCCTCTCAGGGCTACGTTCGCACCATTTGCACAGCGCGTGCCAAATCGCCACGGGTGCGGCGCAACATCTTGTCCTAACAAGGATTAGGTCGAAGGCAGGGAAACCCTGACAGGCGTCGAGCCGAGGGTGGTGATGTCAGTTTGATGGCGCTTGGTATCGATATCGCAACACGCGTGCGGTACTGCTGGTCGTTTCGCGACGAGTCGCGCAGGGCGCACCCGCGCGGTCCCTCGGATCGTTCCCCGCCGCGGGCGCTGGCCGGAACAAGCGGAGCGCCTTCGGCGGAAGGGTCTGCGGATCGGACCGAGGGGGCCTGCGGGTAGTCGTTGAGGCCGCCCCGGGCGCTTGGTGGGCGAGGTATAATAGAGGGTGCGGCTGGTGGCAGGTTCCCAGCCGCCGAAACGGCCGGCCCGGTTGCTGGCGTCCCCATCCCGCCCAAAGGCGGTACTGAAAACAGGTCAACACCTTGCTCGGTTCCCAGACTGTTGGCCGGTTTTGAACCGTGGCTGATTTCCGGTCGATTGGCCGACCAAACTTGCCGATACACTGTTAGCTCACGAACAACGAAATCGAGTCTTCGCTCGTTATTCCGACGGAGGTGCCAACCCTTAGGCGTGAGTCGGGATCAAGAGAGGCTAGTGCTGTAGCACGCCCGATCCCGACTCGTCTCGCAGCGACGCATCCGGTCGCAATCGGCGAAGGCTTGATTCCCTTGCCGCCGCGGCTCCTGACGGGGCCGGCGGCGGCGTTTTTTTTGCGCGCATGTGGCCCGCCGAGCAACGGCCGGCCCGGTGGTGCGACTGGCGCATTTCCGGCCCCGCTGCCTGAGCCCCGGCGCAGCTTCGCCGTCCTCCGACGCGCCGGTGTCATGGCCGGAGGGAAGGCCAGCAGAACGGTTTGGCCTTTCTTGAGCGGCCTGTGTCGGGGTCGTCGCTTTCTCAACCGGGTGTAGCGCAATAGACTGGGCTCAACATTGGGTTTGTCCGTCTGTGCCCGGGACGTGTTTTGGCCAGCCGCGACCGGCGGGCCCGCCCAACGCAGCTCGTGCTCGGGGGTTTGAAGCCGTGTCTTCCGGGATTCGTTTGCCTGTGACTGGACGGTTCGATGGGACGCGGGGGGCGAGAGCCGTGTTGTTTGTGGCCATTTGCGGGCTGGGTATCTCGGCGTTCATGACCCAATTGACATTGATGCGCGAGCTGTTGGCCGTTTTTTCGGGCAACGAGCTGGTTTTGGGCATTGTGCTGGGCAATTGGCTATTGCTGACAGGGCTGGGGGCCTATCTGGGACGGACGGCTGGTCGACTGCGAGATCCGGCGGGGATGCTCATCGCCGCGCAGGTGGCGATCGCGGTATTGCCGGTGGGCCAGGTGTTCTTGTTACGGGCGTTACGGAACCAGGTCTTCTTGCCCGGGGCGGCCGTGGGGGTGACGGAGACGGTGGTCAGTTGTCTGGTTCTTTTGGCCCCATATTGCCTGGTGGCCGGTTATCTGTTGACGCTCGCCTCTCTGTTGTTGGCTACCGGCCGGGGCGCGGCCAGCATTGGGCAAGTCTACTTCTTGGACAACGTGGGCGACGTCCTGGGGGGATTGTTATTCAGCGTGCTGATACTTTTCGAGCGGCTGGACCATTTCAGCATTCTGTACATCCCAGCGGCGTTGAACTTGGCGCTGGCAGCGACGGTGGCCGTCGCCTTCCGTCGCCGGCTGTTGCTGGCGGCCGCAGTTGTGTCGGTGTTGCTGGTGGGGCTGGCCTGGCGGTACGACCTGAATCGGGTCTCATCCCAACTGCTCTTCCCAGGGCAGACGATCGTTTACCAGGGCAATTCGGCCTACGGCAGTCTGCTGGTGACGCGTGCCCATGGGCAGTACAACTTCGTGGGAAACGGCGTCGTATTGTTTTCCACGCACAACGTGGGCGTGGTCGAGGAGACGGTGCATTACGCGATGGCTCAGCGCCCGCTGGCTCGGCGCGTGCTCCTGATTTCCGGCGGGGTTTCCGGCACGGCTCGCGAGATTCTCCGCTACCCGCGGGCCGTGGTGGACTATGTGGAGCTCGACCCACTGATTCTCCGTGTGGCTGCGCGTTACCTGCCCGAGAGCCTGGCCGACCCTCGCATCCGCGTGTTCGCCTCGGACGGTCGGCGCTTTGTCCGCCAGTCGGGGGAACGGTATGACGTGGTGATCGTCGACGTGCCCGACCCGTCCACCTCGCAGATCAATCGCTTTTACACGCGGGAGTTCTTTGCCGAAGTCGCGCGGCGGCTGGTCCCCGACGGGGTGCTTTGCCTATCCCTGGGGCACTACGAGAACTACATGAGCGCCGAGTTGGCCGACCTGGTGGCGGTCACGTCGGCCACGCTGCGCCGGGAGTTCGACAATCTGCTCATGTTGCCGGCCAGTGAGATCTACTTTTTGGCCTCCGACGGGCCGCTGACGGCTGACGTGGCGGGACGGATCGAGCGCCAGGGGATCCGCACCGAGTTGGTCAACCGGCACTACCTGGAGGCCACGTTGAGCCCCGACCGCCTGGCCGCCGTGGCTCGGGCGGCCAGACCCGACGCGCCGATCAACCGGGATTTCAACCCGTTGTTGTACTATTACCATCTGCGCTATTGGATGAGCCAGTTCCGCACACGGTTGGGGCTTTTGGAGGCTGCCTTGGCAGGTCTGCTGCTGATCTGCCTGTTGCGCGCCCGGCCGGTCAGTTTTGCCATTTTCACCACGGGGTTGGCCGCTTCGGCCCTGGAGGTGGTCCTGCTGGTGGGCTTTCAGATCCTCGTGGGTTGTGTCTACTACCAGGTGGCGATCATCGTGACGATGTTCATGATCGGGCTGGGGATCGGGTCTTGGACCATGAACCGGCACTTGGGCCGGTGGGGCGGCCGAGGGCTGGCGGGGTTGGAGTTTGGTATGGCCGTCTACGCCTTGATCGTGCCGGCGGTGCTTCTCGGGCTGGGGCGGATCGGCAGCGGGGCGATCCAGCCGGCGGCTGCGCAGGTGGTGGTCCCCATGCTGGCCTTGCTATTGGCCGTCATGGTCGGGCTGGAATTCCCGTTGGCGGGCAAGACGGCCTTTCGTACGGTCTCGGAGACGGCCGCGGGGCTGTACACGGCCGATTACCTGGGAGCCGCCTTGGGGGCGCTTTGGGTCAGCACCCTGCTGATCCCCCTGTTGGGCGTGCTCCCCGTGTGCCTGCTGGCCGCAGGGCTCAACTTGCTGAGCGGCGGTGTGGTATACTGGAGTTCGGTCAGGGCCGGGGCGTGAGGCGAGGGGGTCCGACGCGCTGGCGGGGGCCGGGAATCGCGCAAGCGGTTCGTGCCTCCGGGGCTGGGACGAGGGCGATGGCTGGCAGAAGTGTCCACTACTATCTGGTCAAGACGGCGCGGCTGAGCGGGTGGTGCCTGTTCGGCCTGGTGTTGCTCTACATCCTGACCGGCTTTTCGCTGTGTGGGAGGTATGGGGTAGAGGAGTGGATCAGCTATCGGACAGCCTTGGCCCTGCACAAGGTTTTCGAGTGGCCTTTGATTGGGACGTTTTTGGTTCATTCGCTGGTGACCATCTATTTCGCGATGAGGAGGTGGGGATGGATCAAGAGACGAGCCCCAACGGCTGCGGTGCGCCGGCGTACGGTGATCGGCGCGACCAACGAAGCCCACGAACCTCACGTCGCCAGTTCTTGAGATACGGGGCGTTGGGCTTGGGTGGAGTGGCTGGGGGAGCGGCGGCGGTCTACTACGCGCTGCGCCAGACGAGTTCATGGGCCGCAGCGACTACGGCCACCGACGTGTTCAAGAACGACGCCCCGCGCGGTGTCCTGTGGGAACGGTGGCGGGAGCGAGGTTGGGCTCGTGAGGGCCGTCATTACCTGAAGCTGGGCCGCAACGTCCAATGCCGGCTGTGTCCGAACCAATGTCTGCTGGAGCCGGAGGATCGCGGTCGCTGCCGCGATCGCGTCAACAAGGAGGGTACGCTCTACACGTTGGCCTACGGCAATGCCTGTGCCTTCCACACGGACCCCATCGAAAAAAAGCCGCTCTACCACTTCTTGCCAGCCACGCCCGTGTTCTCCTTCGCCGCTTCGGGCTGCGGCTTCCGCTGCCTGAATTGCCAGAACTGGGACATTTCCCAGCGCAAACCGGAAGAGACCAAGGATCCGCGCGGTGATCCGATCCGGCTGCGGCCCGAGCTGATGCCCACGCTCACCCTGGAGGACGTGGGTCGCCTCAGCCTCTTCCCCGAGGATGTGGTGGCTATGTGCCAGGCGACGGGCATCCCGTCGGTGGCCTATACGTATTCGGAGCCGAGCGTCTGGTTCGAGTACATGATCGATACCGCCCGGCTGGCCCGGGCCAAGGGCATCAAGAACGTTTGGGTCACCTGCGGCTACATCCAGGAGGAGCCGCTGTTGGAGCTGTGCCAATACCTGGACGCGGCCAACGTGGACCTGAAGAGCTTCGACCCGGACGTGTACGGCAAGCTGAACTCGGGCAAGCTGGAGCCGATCTTGGAAACGCTCAGGACGCTGAAGCGGGAGGGCGTGTGGTTCGAGGTGACCAACCTGGTAGTGCCCACCTACACGGACAGCCTGGCCATGATCCACCGCATGTGCCAGTGGCTGGTTGATGAACTCGGGCCGGACTACCCGCTCCATTTTTCCCGCTTCCATCCGGCCCACAAGCTGACCCACCTGCCGCCTACGCCCGTGGACGTGCTGGTGGAGGCCCGCGCCATCGCCCGCCAGGTTGGCTTGCGGTACGTCTACCTCGGCAACGTCCTTGGCGTGGAGGATGCGGGGACCACGTTCTGCCCGGGGTGCCGCCACCCGGTGATCCAGCGGTACGTTTACCACGTGACCAGGTTGAATCTGGAAGGCAGCGCCTGCGCCGAGTGCGGGACGCCGATCGCCGGCGTTTGGGAGGGGCCACGGGCGGCCGGGTGAGCCGGCCGGCGCTGGACGAAGGCGGCCAGCGGCCTGGGTGAGCAGCGAACGGGAACCAGCGAACTCTGTGCGGGGAGCCGGGCATGGATCGACGAGTGCGACACATCCGGAGGGTGGCCATCCCGCTGGTGGCCATCGCCGCGCTGGGGTCTGCAGTCCCTCGGGCGTCCGGCCAGCTGTTTGGGGCGCGGGCCGTGGAAAGCCATCGGCGCGGTGTCCAGGCAGCCGAGAGGGGTGATTTCGACCAGGCGATCCAATGGTTCACCCGGGCCATCCGGCTCAACCCGAACCTGGCTGAGGCGTACCGAGACCGCGGTTTGATGTACATTCACCGGCACCAACCGGCTCGAGCGATCCCTGATCTGAACATGGCCGTGCGCCTGAAGAGTGCCGACGCCACGGCGTACTTCAATCGCGCCTATGCCCACTACCTGCAGGGCAACGGCCGCCAAGCCGTGGCCGACTACACCCAGGCGATCCGGTACAACCCCAGACATGTCGAATCCCACCGCGGGCGGGCTGTGGCCTATGAGCTGTTGGGCGATTTTCCCAAAGCCCTGGCCGATTGGAACACGGCCCTCAGCCTGGAGCCCGGCGACGCCGAGACCGTCTTCAGCCGCGGCTTGACGTACTTCCAGCAGGGCGACATCCAGCGGGCCATCGATGACTACAGCCGAGCCCTGCGGCTTCGTCCCGACTTCCTGGAGGCGTATCGCGAACGAGGGGTGGCCTACGGGATGATCGGCAAGCGGGAGGAAGCGATCAGGGATCTCTCCCAAGCCATCCGGCTGGCCCCGAAGGACGCGGAAAGTTACCAGCGGCGCGGGTATGTGCACTTCGAGTCGGGGCATTTCGACCAGGCAGTGGCCGATTACAGCGAAGCGATCCGCCTGGCCCCTCGCTTCGCCGCCGCCTATCGCGACCGCGGCTACGTCTACACGCGGCTGGGCCGCTTGGAGGAAGCCCTCCAGGACTTGAACACCGCTCTGCGGCTGGACCCGAGAGACGGGGCCGCATACGCCAGCCGCGGTGCGGTCCACTACCGCGCAGGCCGACTGGACGAAGCCCTGGCCGATTGTGACAAGGCCCTGGCCATGGATCCCGGCATCCTGGAGGCCTGTTTCACCCGGGGGTTGGCCCACCAGGCTCGTGGGGATGCCGGCAAGGCGTTGGCCGATTGGTGCGAGGGTCTGCGCCGCGACCCGACGTTCTTGGATCACTACGGACGCTCCCT
This sequence comes from Planctomycetota bacterium, assembly GCA_015661985.1. Lineage (GTDB taxonomy): Bacteria > Planctomycetota > Planctomycetia > Pirellulales > Thermoguttaceae > SZUA-1497. The sequence goes on from DQVB01000729.1 coordinate 8,409, forward strand.
GGTTTCAGATACGCCGGATCCGGCGCTCGAGGAGCTGACCCGGGCCATGACTGCCCGGCGGGCCCAGTCGCAGGAACACAAACAGCAGGGCGACCGGTTGGCCGCCAGCGACAAGGCGGACGAGGCCATCGGCCAGTACGACGAAGCCCTCCGCTTGGATCCGTCCAACGCCTCGGCGGCCTTTGCCCGCGGCAAGGTGTACTACCGCCAAGGCAACTGCCGGCGGTCTGTGGAGGATTTCAGCCTGGCCGTCCGCATCAACCCATCCTTCCCGGAGGCGTATTACTGGCGCGGCCAGGCCTTCCGGCACATGGAAGATTGGGATCGCGCACTGGCTGACTACTCGCGCACGATCCGTCTGAATCCTGACTATTCGGCCGCCTACAACAACCGGGCCTATGTCTATTGGAAGAAGGGCCAATTGAAGCTGGCCCTGGCCGACTATGACAAGGCCTTGGCCATTGACCCGAACAACGAGTTGCTGAAGAAAAACCGCCAGCTGCTGGCGGAACAGCTGGAGGCTTCGCAGTTTTGATCCACCGGCTCGGTCCGCCGCTGAGATGGGCGGTTCGCACGATGGGCACGGCCAACCGCTCGATAAGTCTCTCGGACCACGGCTTCAGTGTTGTGACGACAGTGTTGTGACGACCATGGCGCCTGTCTTTCCGTGGGAGAGTCTGGATGAAAGAAGTGTGTCCGCTGCTGGTCTTCGGCACTCGCCCGGAGGCCATCAAGATGAGCCCGGTGGTTCTGGAATGCCTGCGGCGCCCCGGGGCGGTGCGGCCGCTTGTCTGCTCTGTGGGCCAGCATCGGGAGATGCTCGGGCAGGTGGTCGAATACTTCGGCATCCAACCGGACGTGGAACTCGATTTGATGGAGCCCGACCAGCCGCTGGCCGGCCTCACGGCCCGATGCCTGGAAGCCCTGGACGATCTGCTGGCCCGTCTGCAGCCCGAGTGTGTGGTGGTCCAGGGCGATACGACTACGGCCATGGCCACGGCCTTGGTTGCCTTCTATCGCCGCCTGCCCGTGGTACACATTGAAGCGGGCTTACGGACCGGGGACGTGGCGCGTCCGTTTCCCGAGGAATTGAACCGCCGCGTGGCCGACATGGTGGCCGCCTTGTATTGCGCGCCGACCCGCCGCGCCGCGGAGGCCCTTCTTCGGGAAGGCGTCCGCCCCGAGGCCGTGCACGTGACGGGCAATACGGTCGTCGACGCATTGCTGCAAACCGCCGGCCAGGAGCGGGCTCGAGCAGAGCACTGGCACGAGAAGTATGCTTTGCTGGGCCAACGTCCCATGGTGTTGATCACCGCCCATCGGCGCGAGAGTTTCGGCCCAGGGCTGGCTCGCATCTGCCAAGCCGTCTGCCGTCTGGCTGAACGTTTCCCGGATCACGTCTTTCTCTATCCGGTGCATCTGAACCCCCGCGTCTACGCTCCGGTCCACCAGCTGCTCGGCCAGCGAGAAAACGTTCAGCTGATCGATCCGGTCCCTTACCCGGAATTCGTTTGGCTGATGGACCGCGCCCGGCTGATATTGACCGATTCGGGAGGCATCCAGGAAGAAGCCCCTTCGCTGGGCAAGCCCGTGGTGGTGATGCGCGACGCCACGGAAAGGCCCGAGGTGGTCGAAGCGGGTGCTGCACGGCTGGCGGGAACGGACCCGGATGGGATCGTCTACCACACCACCAGCCTGTTGACCGACCCGGCCCAGTACGCCGCTTGCCAAATTGACCGGAATCCCTACGGCGATGGCCGCTCGGCCCGGCGCATCGTTGACCTGCTGGTGCGCCGCGCCTGGGAACCAGGCTCATCGGGCAGGGCAGGCGGTGAAGGATAGCCTTTCGGCTCACGCGGCGCGCATCCTTGCCGGGAAGCGTTCGCCCGAAACCCCGGCGGCCGTTCCGCGGCTTGGCGGTTGGTTGCTTGGCTGCTTTGGTATAGGATTGGGGCGGGATGACTGGCGGCGGCGTGGGCGACCAAAGGCTGGGGCCGCTGTTTGTCGCCACTTTCAGGGAGCGATGGCTTCCCGCGGGACTATCCTTGCCGGAGTTGATGGGCCCAGGTTCGATGGCGCAGAGGATTTTGGCAATCGTGCCGCCAGCTGTCTTGGCCGTTGTGGGGTTCGTCCTGGTGGGCTGGTGGGTGACGGCCGACGGGACCGACCGGTTGGCTCTGCGGGTACCGGGGATGGAGGGTCCCGGGCTGCCTGTGGGCCAGGGTGAGGAGGGCCCGGCGGCGTTGACTTTGGAGCAGGTGGGACACCCCGTGTTGGGTAGGGGCGTGCCGTCGGCCATCAAGGGCCAATGGCCCTGGTTCCGCGGCCCGAACCGGGACGGCGTCTGCGCGGACGGTGTGCGCTTGGCGCGCCGGTGGCCCGAGGACGGGCC
>DQVB01000193.1 GCA_015661985.1 Planctomycetota bacterium
GGTTCAGGTAGCCCCCGGGGGACACCTGCCCGGCAGGGATCCGAAGGGACTTGCCTTCGATGGCCAAGCGGTGAGAATAAGACTTTCTGCCGAGTTACGAACCAGAAACCAGCAGCGAAAGGGACTTACCCATGCTCAGCCCGACCGTGCAAGAGGCTCTCAACGAACAGGTGAACGCCGAGCTCTATTCCGCCTATCTGTACCTGGCCATGTCGGCGGACTGCGAAACCAGGAACCTGCGCGGTTTTGCCCATTGGTTGCGGGTTCAATACGAAGAGGAGACGGCCCACGCGTTGAAGATTTTTGACTTCATCATGGAACGGGGCGGGAAGGTGACGTTGAAGGCCATCCAAGCGCCGCCGGCAGTATGGGACTCGCCTCGGACGATGTTCGAGGTCGTTTTGGAGCATGAGCAACAGGTGACGGCATCCGTCAACAAACTCGTGGATCTGGCCATCGCCGAAAGTGACCACGCCACGAACAACTTTCTCCAATGGTTTGTGGCTGAACAGGTGGAGGAAGAGGCGTCGGCGGATAACATCTTGCAGCAGCTCAAGCTGGTGGCCGGCGCCCCGGGCGGGCTGTTCATGCTGGATCAGCAGCTCGCGCGACGCTCGGCGGGCTCTGCAGGCAGTGGGGAAGGCGGGTAAGCCGGAAACCGCCCATTGGCTATTGCGAGTCGGCCTACAGGGCGTCTTTGCGTAACTTGGCTCTCCCGGGCTGCGAACCGGGGGCTTGGCTCTCGCCAACCGGGGAGCCTTGGAGCTCTTTTCAGCTCGCAACCGCGATGGAGAAGGCGTTGCGCGAAGAATCACTGGGCTCGGGAAAGCCAAGCGACGGGTGTGCTTGCCGCCTGTGTCCATGTGCCCTTATTGAGGCACCGTTGCGCGAGGAAAAGGGAAGTGACGCTTTGCGATCCACCAAAGACGCCCGTGACCTCCGGAGGGCTGGCCGGGAGGGGCTGGTTTGGCTAACCTCTGTTTGGACCTCCGGCACCTGCAAGGCTTCCGCTTTTGGGGAGGGGCGAAGTGGGGCCGAGGCAGCCGGCGGGCGCGGGTGGCGAGCTGACGGACGTGTCGACTGGAAGGAGAAAGACCTTGGCGACCCAACTGACTTGGCTGGGACACGGTAGCTGGTTGATCCGCGCAGGCGCCCATCGCATCCTGTTGGACCCCTTTCTGGACGATTCGCCAGTGGCGCCGCTGAAATCGGGCGAGGTGGAGGCGGACTTCATCCTCGTTTCTCACGGTCATTTTGACCACGTGGCCGACACGGCGAAGGTGGCCAACCGCACCGGCGCGATGGTGATTTCCAATTTCGAGATCTGCCAGTGGCTGGACAATCAAGGTGTGGCCAACACGCACGGGATGAACATCGGCGGCGGTCACGATTTCCCCTTCGGAAGGGTGAAGATGACGATCGCCCATCACACGTCGATGCTGCCCGACGGCTCCAACGGCGGCGACGCGGCGGGGTTTCTGGTCCATTTCCCCGAGGGGAACGTCTACTTCGCCTGCGACACGGGCTTGTTTTACGACATGAAGTTGATCGGTGCAGCGGGGATCACGTTGGCCGCGCTGCCCATCGGCGACAATTTCACCATGGGACCCGACGACGCCCTGGAAGCGGTAAAGCTGCTCGAACCGAAACGCGTCGTGCCGGTCCACACCAAGACCTGGCCGCTCATTGATCAGGACGCCGAGGCGTGGGCCGAGCGGGTGCGGCGCGAGACGGCCGCCGAACCGGTGTTGTTGGCCCCTGGCGAGTCGCTTACCCTTTGATCGGCCGGCCTGTTGATGGCACAAGCCGCAGCACCCCGGGTGCCATCTCCGCGGTGATCGCAGCCGGGAAGACCCGTTTCTTCTTTTCCTGCCCCTGGCCACGCCCCGCCGCGAAGAGCATCTCGGCCAGCGATTCCCAGTGGTCGAACCCCATCGACTGCATGGGCCAGCCGCAGCGGCGCCACACGACGACCAGCAACTGCCGAAGCAGCAGACGCGGCAGGTCCTCCAGGCCGCGGGCGTCGATCTGCACACCGCCACCGGGTTCCGGATGGATCCGGCCGTCGGCCAGTTGCTCAACCTGGGCGTCGATCAGCTGCTGGGCTTCGGCCGCCAGCCCGCTGAGTCGCAACAACGCGTCGAGGACGTTTGGGTTGAATTGGCGAGCCAGCCGGGGCAGCAGGTCGTGCCGGATGCGATTCCGCGTGAACCGCTGATCCACGTTGCTGGAATCAGAGCGGTACGGTTGGCCTGACTGGTGGAGGTAGGCCACTAGTTCGCTGCGGCGGAAGCCGAGCAGAGGCCGGATCAGTGTGCAAGCAGGCCCCAACGGCCGTGTCCGGGGGATCCCAGCCAGCCCGGCAATGCTCGTGCCCCGAAGGATGCGGTGCAAGACCGTCTCAGCCTGGTCGTCCGCCGTATGGGCGGTGGCCACGTAGCGGGCCCCTAACCGATTGGCTTGGGACTGGAGAAAGCCGTACCGGGCCTTGCGCAGGGACCCTTCCAGACCGTCGGAGCCGGCGCGGACGGGCCTGGAGCGGCCCACGTGGCAAGGTAGACCCAGGCTCTCACAGAGCGCCACCACGAACCGCTCGTCCTCGTCCGCCTCGGCGCCACGCAGCTGATGATTGCAGTGGGCCACGGCTAACTGCCCCCGACCACCTCGCTTCAACGCTACCATCATCCGCAACAGGGCCACGCTGTCCGACCCGCCAGAAACGGCCACCAGCACCGTCACATCCGCCCATTGCGCAGGCGGCCATGCGGCAGCCAGACGAGCTTCGAGATTGGACTGCAACTGGCACATCTCTCCATCCGTATGAGCCAAAACAAGAGGCTCGCTCCGCCAGGACGACGCGGCACCCGATAAACGCCGAGCAGCTCACAGCCAGCCTGCCAGCCGCGGTCCAGCTCTGTTCAGGTTGGGGCCATGGGCAGCGTCGGGTCACGGTCCCGCCTTCTGGGCTCCGTCGCTGCGGGGCTGGGCAGCCAGTGGCTCCAGGCCGTTTTGAGCCCCGGCCGGCTTGTCGGTCGCCCCGCCCGTGTGGATCCCCGGTATAGGGATCGGTCCCCGTTCGGGCTCCCCGGCTTCACCGGCCGCGCCGGCCGCTTCGGCTGACTTGGGCTCAGGACCACGGTCGCGAAGGCCAACGGACTCAGGCCCCATCTGGGCCGAACGGTCGACCATGGTCAGCGGTAACTCGAACATCACCGTGCCAGCTTCGCCAAAAGAGCGGGCCGGCAACTTGAGCCGCAGCAGCCGGGCGCCTTCGGCGGGTGGTTCAAAAAGCAAGACATCTTCCACGGCCGAACCGGGCGGGATGGTCGTTCGGCCCTGTTGGCCCACGGGCCACACGCCGGGAAAGGATTTCATGGCGCACGGCCGAGCCCGGTCATCCACCAACTCTACCCCTGCGGGTTCGAGGGCCCAGCCGCTGTACTCGACTGAACCGTCGCCGGCTTGATTCACCAGTTCGAGTCGGATCCTCAAGTATTGACGCCCGCGGGGCGAGGCGAGCTTCCTGCCCTGGGCATCGGCCAGCACGACCCGTCCCAGATCCACCGCGAGCACCTTGACGGCCACACGACGCCCCGTCCACGACTGCGTGGCGCCATCCAGCCACTGCTGGCCCGTCTTCGGGCCCTCGCCCGCAACCGCGGCGCTGGGTTCCGGCCACGGGCTTTCGCCCAGAAGCGCATCGACCTCGGGGATGTCTACCTCGGGCTTGCCGGGCCGTTTCGCCGCGGGCTGGGGCCGCGTTGGGCGGCGCGGCTCCTGATCGGGTCCCGCCGGTGTGGAGGCCAACCACACCAGCCCTCCGGCGGCCGCGGCGAAGGTGAAGAGCACAACAGCTAGAGCGAAGATCGCGTTCTGCTGTCGCCTACGCTGGGCTGCCCTCCTGGTCCATGGCGACGCCCCAGCGTCTCCTGCGGCCGGTCGACGATCGGTAACAACCGGCGGCGGGAGCCCTTCACCCAATTGAGGAGGCTTGTCGGGGGCGGCCAGCGGCGGGAATGAGTGGGACGCCTCGCCCGTCGAAGGTGGGTTACGGAATCCCGGCGGCTCGAAGGCGGCTGGCAGAGGTGGAGACTGGGGGGGCGTCGGCGCCGCAGGAGAAGCGTAAGGAATTTGTTCCAGCGGCGGTAGCGAGCAGTCATCGGCCCAGGCTTCCGGCGACAGTGGCTGAGCAACCGGCAGCTGACCTGCGCCGTCGGCCCCTGCCGGTGGCGCACCGGCCGAGGGGGTCGGCCCAGGGACGGGTGGTTGGGCCGGCTTGGCAGGTGGCTGCCCTTCCTGTTCGCTCGGTCCCTCCGCGGTGGCTGCGGCGGACGCATCCTCCGCACCTCCTGAGCGGCTGGCAGCAGCGTCGCTTGGGGCGGCCACCACCGTCGGACTGTCCGCCAAAAGGCCCCGAACGGCGGCTGCCGGTACCCATTTGGACTGGTCGCCTCGCCGCACCCGATCGTCGGGGCTGATTTGCCCCCGCCGGGCCATAGCCTTTAGTTGGCCGGGGGCCAGCGGCCCGATCTCTTTGTCCCCGATCTTCAGATACCACTCGGCCACGATGGGCTGGCCTCCAAAGCAATCGCCGGACATCCCAGGGCCTGAGGTCACCGTGCGGGCCGCTTGCCTGCGAGAGAACGGATGGCCATACGTGCCCTGCGCCGGGAAAAACCTTTCCGCGCCATTGAAGAGCCCTATCTTGATAGTGTACCGGCTCGAGGAGCAGGCGGCCAGCGATTGACTTGGTGGGTACCGGCGGCCGCTTGGGGATCGCCTGACCAGGGGAGCTTGCCCGGTCCCCCTTTGACGAACGGCCTCCAGATGCGTAAAAAGGGGAGGAGTGTGGGCCAATGGGAAAGCTGATGGCGGGTGGAGCGGCCGGTGGCCTGGCTGGTCCCGGCCATCCAGCTCGATCGGCTGGCACGCCAGCGCAGTGGCGGCCCCGGACGAGGGGCCCTCGCAATGGGGACCTGCGAACCTGGTCAGGGACGAAAGTCAGCAGCCATAAGCAGTCATCCTCATGTGCTGTGGGCCTCTCGTCGGGGGCCGCTGCGCCAAGCGAGGGAGCGTTGGTTCTGGCCGGAGGGCCGTGGTTGGGGGGGGTTGTTCGGATGGCTCAATCGCCACGGACATCGACGGATGAAGCGATGCCGGCAGGCTCCCGGAGTTTGGGCGAATATGTGGTCGTGGCGCGCCGCTACCGGCCCCAGCGTTTTGAGGAGCTGATTGGCCAGGAGCATGTCGCCCGGGCGCTGTCCAGCGCCATCCAGACGGATCGAGTGGGGCACGCTTATCTATTCACCGGCGCGCGAGGGGTGGGCAAGACCTCCGCTGCGCGGATTCTTTCCAAGGCTTTAAACTGCGTCGAGGGGCCGTCGCCAACGCCCTGCAACCGCTGTGACATCTGCGGGAGCATCGCTGGTGGGGAGGATGTGGATGTACTGGAGATCGACGGGGCCAGCAATCGGGGGATCGACGAGATCCGGCAGCTGCGTCAGAACGTGAACGTGCGTCCCAGCCGGGCTCGTTTCAAGATCTACATCATCGACGAGGTCCACATGCTTACCCGGGAGGCCTTCAACGCCTTGTTGAAGACGCTGGAGGAGCCGCCGGAGCATGTGAAGTTCATCTTTTGTACGACGGAACCGGGGAAGATCCCGGTGACCATCTTGTCGCGCTGCCAGCGCTTTGATTTCGGGGGGATCGATACGGCGGCCATCGCCCAGCGGCTGGCAGAGATCGTCCAGGCCGAGGGGTTCGAGGCGGAGCCGGAGGCCCTGCAGGTGCTGGCCCGGCGGGCGACGGGGTCGATGCGCGACGCCCAGTCACTTTTGGAGCAGCTCCTGGCGTTTGCACCCCAGCGGATCACGGTGGCCGATGTCCACCACATGCTGGGCACGGCCGGCGAAGAGCGGCTGGGGCGGATCGTGGACCGGGTGGTCGACGGCGACGCCGCCGGAGCGCTGGCCGAATTGGATGCAGCTATCGCCGAGGGGGTCGAGCCGGCACAACTATTGGAGCAGCTGTTCGGCTACCTTCGCGATTGCATGGCGGCGGTGGCCGGATGCCCGCCGGAGCTGTTCTTGTTTGCTGCACCTCACGGGCGGGACCAGGTCGTCGCTGTCGGCCGCCGCTGGGGAATGGAGACCATCCTGGCGGCGATGCAGATCTTGGATCACACCCTGAGCCGACTCCGGTTCAGTACCCAAGGGCGGGTGCTGGCCGAGCTGGCCTTGGTGCGGCTTTGCACGCTGGAGGCCCTGGATGAACTATCTGATCTGATCAGCCGGCTGCAGGCGGGTGCGCCGAGCGGATCAGCCCCGGCTGCGGGGCCTCGGGGAGAGGCCCAAGCGGCGCCCCCACCAGCTTCGCAGAACCGGGCGGTTTCGCCCGCTGCGCAAAGGGAGGGCGATTCGGCGCCCGTCGACGACCGCCCCACGGCCTCGCTGAACGAACAGAACGCCTTGGACCTCTGGAACCAGACGCTGAGCGCCGTTTCCGGGATCGCCGCTGAACACGGACGGCATTACGAGCGGGTAACATTCCAACCCCCGAACCGTCTGGTCGTCTGGTTTAAGCCCGAGTACAATGTGGGCAAGTCGTACTGCGAGCGGCCCGAACAGACGGCCAAGTTCAATGCCACGTTGAGGAAGCTGACCGGCCAGGAAGTTCGGGTCGAGTTTGCGTTGGTGGAACGGCCAGCGACGGAGGTTTCGCCCTCGGCGTCACCGCCGCCCCCCCAACAGCGGCTCCGGGAGATCTGCCAGCACCCGATGGTTCGCCGGGCAAGTGAACTGTTCGGGGCGCATCCGATCCGGGTGGATCCCCCGAGCCGTAAATAGTCGGCCCCGGGGCGCGTCAAGTGGCCCCGCAACAAAACGCGATGTCGACGCTGGATACGCAAGAGGCGTCGAGGAGGAAAACGTGTTCAAGGGACTCGCCGGACTGGGTTCGCTGCTGAAACAAGCCCAATTGATCAGCGGCCGCATCCAGGGCCTTACGGAAGAGTTGCGCAAGAGGCGAGCCGTCGGCTCAGCGGGCGGCGGGTTGGTGGAAATCGAAGTCAACGGCCTGATGGAAGTGCTCAGCTGCCGCATCGACCAATCGCTGGTGGACCAGAGGGACCGGGAATTACTGGAGGATTTGGTAACGACGGCTTTCAACCAGGCCGTGGGCAAGAGCCGAGAGCTACACGCTGAGGCCATGCGCGAGATGACCGGTGGGTTGGAAATCCCGGGCTTGGAGGACGCTCTGAGCAAGGTGCTGGGTGAAGGGCCAGCTGGCAAGGCGGACAAGGAAGCCGAGAACGAAGAAGAGGGCCAGCGGCCCGGGTAGGCCGCGCGGGCGAACGCTGACAGGCAAACGTCGACAAGCAAACGCCGGCAGGCGCCAAAGACGGAGGGGATGAGACAAACGGGCCCGGCGCGTGATGCAGAGCCCCGCGACGGGAGCACGGCGGTGGCCCCATGGATTTCGGGCGTGGCCGTCCTGTGGAGCTCGACACACAGCCGCCCGAGCTCCGTTGGTTGCGGGCTTCCGGGAGCGGACGAGCAATGGCTGAGTTGACCGAATCGGTCACCAATCTGATCAACGAATTTGCCAAGCTGCCGGGGATCGGCAAGAAGACGGCCGAGAGGCTGACGTACCACGTGCTGCGTGTGTCGCGCGCCGAGGCCCTGGCCTTGGCCGATGCCATCCGGGCGGTGAAAGAGAATATCCGCTACTGCAGAACTTGCTATAATTTGGCAGAGGAAGAGGAGTGCAGCATTTGTCGCGACCCGAGGCGGGATCGGCAAACGCTGTGCGTGGTGGAGCAACCGCGGGATTTGATGGCCTTGGAACAGACCGGGGTGTATCGCGGCCTCTATCATGTGCTGCTGGGCCGGATCGCGCCGCTGGAGGGGATTGGTCCTGAGCAGCTGACGATCGAGGCCCTGGTTCGGCGGGTCCGTCAGGGCCAGTTCAAGGAGGTGATCATGGCCACCAATCCGACCACGGAGGGGGACGGCACGGCGCTGCATATCTCCAGTTTACTGGAAGAGTTGCCTGTGACGGTCACCCGGCTTGCCCGGGGGATAACGACGGGCAGTGTATTGGAGTTTGCCAACAAGGAAATCCTCGCCGACGCTATAGTGGGCCGGCAGAAGCTCTGAGCGGTCAGACCGCGTCGCGGCCAAGGGCCGGGTTTGCCGACCAGGGACGGCGGGCCGGTCGGAGTGAGGGGAGGAGAAGAAAGGCATGGTCACGTTGTTCTTTTCGCCTTAGGTCGATTCTTCAGAAGTTACTTCCATGCGATTGTCGCTCGGTCAAGAACTCCGGCTGGTTCAGAAGCAGGTGATGGCACCGCGCATGATCCAGTCGATGGAGATCCTCCAGTTGCCCATCATGTCGCTGGAGGAGAGGATCGAGCAGGCGATGGAGGACAACCCGGTCTTGGAGATACGCGAGGAGGAGCAGGATCTGCCGGAAACGGATGAGGAGGAGTACGAGTCGGCGTCGGCGGAGACGAGTGGCGACGAGGAGCGGACGCAGGGGGCCGAGGAGGTGAGTGGAGCGGACGAGGAGGCGGAGGAGCCGCTCACGGAGGACGAGCGGGAGTTGGTGATCGACGAGTCGAATGACGAAGCCGACTTCGAGCGATTGCTGGAGATGGGGGAGCAGTTCCCCGAGCATTTTGAAGACGGGCCGCGGTTGAGCCGCAACGCCGTGGAGGAGGCGAGCGAGCGGAAACACGACGCGATGGCCAACATGGCCGCCCGGCCGCCTTCGTTACAAGACTATCTGCACGACCAGCTCAGTTGGTTCGACTTGGATCCCAAGCTCCGGGCGATGGCCGATCTGATCATCTACAACCTCGATTCCAACGGCTATCTGCCCACCGCCCTGGACGACCTGCTGGGGCCGGAGGCCGGCCCGGAGGATCGCGAACGGATCCGCGAGGCATTGGCGGTTGTGCAACGATTGGACCCGCCCGGTGTGGGGGCACGCAGCTTGAAGGAGTGCTTGCTGCTGCAGATCACACCCGGTATGCCCTATTACGAAGAGCTCAAAAGGCTCATCTCAGACCACCTGGAGGACCTGGAGCACAACCGGCTGCCTCTCATTTCGCGAGCTACCGGCTATTCGATCGAAAAGATCCAAGAAGTGGTGGCCGAGCTGCGCAAGCTGAACCCCAAGCCGGGTGCCGATTTCAACGAAAGTTACGTTCCCGCCGTCACGCCCGACGTGTTCGTCGATCCGGTGGAAGGGGGCGGGTACCGCGTGCGCTTGGAAGAGGGCAAAACGCCGTGCCTGTATATCAGCCCCTACTATCGCAAGCTGCTGGCTGACCCGAACGTCAACCCGGAGACGAAACAATACATCAAGGAGAAGATCAACGCGGCCCAGTGGCTCATCGATTCCATCCAACAGCGCCGCAATACGCTGACACGCGTGGCCCAGGCGATCGTGGATCACCAGGCCGAGTTTTTGGACAAAGGCCCGGAAGCGATCGAACCGCTGAAGATGCAGCAGATCGCCGACAAGGTGGGCGTGCACGTGACCACGGTCAGCCGCGCCGTGGATGACAAGTGGATCCAGACGCCACGGGGGATTTTCCCTCTGAGGCGTTTCTTCGTGGGCGGCACGGTGAGCCTCGATGGCGAAGAGGTGGCCTGGGATACGGTGCGGCTCAAGCTGCGCGAAATCATCGACGGGGAGGATAAGAGTAACCCATACAGCGACGAGCAGCTGGTGGAGGAGCTGGCCAAACAGGGCATCAAAGTGGCTCGGCGCACGGTAACCAAATACCGTAAACAGATGAACATCCCCAGCTCTCGCCAGCGCCGCGATTGGAGTTTGGCCAAAACCGACAAGAATGTCTCATCCTGAGCACCAGGCGAGCAGGGCCAGACAGGGGCCGCCTTCTCGGCCGAAGGGCAAACCAATAACCAAATGTTCACCCTTTCGGCCTGACAGCGCCCTATGCCTTCTGTCGCAGCCCCAGGATCAACTGCACCTCGCCGACGGGTATCCCCACCCGGCGCGCGATCTGGTCCGGCTCGTACCCGTAGTCGGCCAGCACGTAGACCTCGTCGCGGCTGCGGCGGACGTGGGGGCCTTCGACCGCCGTAGACGTGTCCACGTGCCGCAGGGCCCGGCCTTTGAGCGATTCGGCCTGCGTGGCCGGCCCTTTGGGGGCTGACGGGGTCGGGCTCGAGCCTCCGGCCGTTGCCCGGCCACTGGCCTCCGCCGTCCTGGCTCGCTGCACGGCGGCCTCCAGCCTCGCCGCCGCTCGGTCGGCTTCGCGAACGAGCTGCATGAGCACGCCCATCTTGCTCTCCAGCTCCCCACAAAGCCGCCGGGCCAATTCGTGCATTTCCACCTCCCACTGGACCAGTTCGCCGGGCGCCTCCAAGTGGTGTCCCCGCTGGGCATTCTCGCCCGCTGACGGCTCAGTCGACCGGGCCCGCTGACGCTGAAGGCGGCGATAGTAGCGATGCGACCGGAACAACAGCCACAGCACGACCACCAAGAGCATTCCCAGCGTCAACGCGGTAGACAGGTTCCCTTGGGCGACCAACAGCGCTGGCCCCGTCGCCAACTGGCCGTTTGCCGCGAATAACACGGCCCCACAGTCGATAGGCCCACCCACCGCCGCCAGCCCGCACACCGCAGACGATGCCATCGCTCCATCTCCGTCAGAGTTCTGTGTTCCACCGAGCGGACCTGTGCCGCCAGCCGGTCAGTTTTCCACATCCTTGGGGTCGAAGGCCCTCTGGGCCGCCTCGTACACGACCCGCAACGGCAGGTCGTTGGCGCGGGCAATCTGCTGACACGCTTCGAACTCCGGGGCGAACCGCGGTGGGCCTTCCCCCAGCCACCCCACTTTGCCCTCGACCTCGCCCCACGGGGTCTCGACCCGGTGGGTTCGGCGTTTCAGCACGTGGCGGCTGACCGGCCAGCGGCGCACCCCCAAAGTGGTTGTCTCGCTGAACAGAATCGCTTCCATGGCCCCCATTTGCTCGGCGCGACACAACACCGAAAGCTTCACGCCGGGGCGATTCTTTTTCATCTGGATCGGCGTGGTGAACACGTCCAAGGCCCCAGCCTCCCACAGCCGGGAAATGCAGAAGCCCACCACTTCGCCGCTGATGTCGTCCAGGTTGGTCTCCAGTACCCATGCTTGGTCGTGTTCGGGCCCATCGCCCGTTCGCCCCACAAACAACCGCAACAGGTTAGGCTGTTCCTCCAGATCCCGCTGGCCCGCGCCGTAGCCGATCCGCTCGATGGTCATCGCCGGCAGAGGGCCAAACCCGTCAGCCACGGCCGCCAGGATGGCTGCGCCGGTAGGCGTGGTCAGTTCACAGGCCACCTCGGATCGGGCCAGCGGGATCCCCTTCAGCAGCTCTGCCGTAGCCGGGGCGGGCACGCTGCACAAACCGTGGGCGATCCGCACCTGGCCACCGCCCACCGCCACCGGCGAAGCGACAATCCGCTCCAGGCCCAAGACGTCCAAACCGACGGCCGTGCCCACGATGTCGGCAATGGAATCGGCAGCGCCGAGTTCGTGGAAGTGCACCTTCTCCAGCGGAACGCCGTGGACCCGTGCTTCGGCCTCGGCCAACCGGAGGAAGATTTGCTCGGCCAACTGCCGCTGCCGGCCGGGCAAACCGCTCTGGCGGATCAAGGCCAGGATTTCCGGCCAATGCCGGTGGCGATCCTCGGGCTCATACTGCACCTTGATCTGTGTGGCCCGAAACCCCTTTTTCCTGACCTCTTCGGCCACCAACCGGCAGCCGGGCAGGCCCAGCGAGCCGATCGCTCGGTTCAAAACGTCCAGCCCTACGCCGGCATCGACCAGGGCGCCGAGTGTCATGTCGCCGCTGATGCCGGAGATACAGTCGAAATAGGCCACTTTCATCGACCGAGTTTCCTTTCCACCTGGGCTGCAGCCTCCGGAGGCCGCCTTGCGGCATTTTGGCGATTCTTGGTTCACAACGCGAGATCTGTTCTGACTGGCCCCCACCATTGGTCGATCGTGGGCCCAAGAAGATGGCAGGCGATAGGCGATGCCATTCTGGGCGTGGTTCATTTCGGGCCTTTTTGCGAGTCACAGCCGTCGGATGCGGTCCGACCGCTTTTGGTCCCGCCTTTGGCTCGACTTTTGCCAATTTATCACAACATGTTGCGCCGCAAGAACTTGTGACAAACATGTTCCTTTGTGCAGCGTAGTTTCGCAAGGTCTTGCTACGCAATTAGTTGCCCCGAATAGCCTGTCGGCAACCACCAAGAACGGCAAAACGCGAGTTTAGGCGGCATGGCGATGCCCTATTCGCCGCCCCCCTGCCGCCTGAAGGTGGGACTACAAGCGAAC
>DQVB01000016.1 GCA_015661985.1 Planctomycetota bacterium
CGCCGCTGCCAGCGGCCGCTGGCCGCCTCGCGCTGGCGGGCCGGATAACCGTGGGCGGCGGCCAGCATCAAGGCCACGGCATGCTCGGCCACCGCCTCCTGGTTCACGCCCGGCGTGATCGCCACGGCGATGCCTAAGTCCGTGGCCGCCTCGACGTCCACCGAATCGTAGCCGACACCGTTGCGCGAGATCACCTTCAATTGGCTGGCCTGGAGCACCTCGCGCGTATACGGTTCGACGCTGGCAATGACCGCATCCACACCCTCCAGCTGCGCGGCCAGCACGGCCGGATCCTTCAGCAACAGGCCTTCCGGCGGATAGATCACCTCCAGCCCCGCCCCTTCCAGAACCCACCGGTACGCACCTTCCAGGTTCCGCAGCAAATCCGGCGTAACCAGTACCCGTGCCATGTGGGGCCTCAGGACAGTTCGAGCGACTGCGTCTGGAAGTTGAACTTCACCACCTTGTTCTCGCGGTGGCCGATGATCCCCATGCTCAACGGGGCCTGCACGCGTACAGCGGCCGATATCGGGCTGAACGGCTGCTGGCGCGTCTTGACACACTCCAGCAGGTTCCGCCACAGCTTGGCCGTGTCGCCCATCCCGTTCCACTTGAAGAAGATCTCCTCCGTCTCCTTGTTCGTCTTCGGATCGATGGGCACGATGCGGATCCCCCGGCTGGTGAGGATGATGATCCCGTGGGTGCCGCGGATCTTGGTCTCGATCCCCGTGTAGTTGGAAAGCGAGTTCATCATCACCACACTGGGGCCGTCCGGATAATCGGCGATGATATTGCACTGGTCGGGCACTTCCCGGTCGTACTGGAAGGTGCCGCCCCCGCCCAAGACCCGCTGGGGATAGTCCAGCCGGAGCAGGCAGAAGACCGGGGTAAACACGTGGACCAACAGATCCGTAGCCGGACCGCCCGCGTAATCCCAGTACAGCCGCCACTGGAAGAATCGCGATACGCTGAACGGCACTTCGGGGGCGTCGCCGAGGAACCGCTTCCAGTTCAGATCGGGCCCCGGCTTCGCATTGGGATCAGGGACGTGCATCCGCTCGCCCCAGTCGCCGCGGCGGAAATAGCCCAGCTGGCAGTGGACCGGTTTGCCGATGATGCCTTCCTTGATCATGTTCCCCACCTTGGCATAGTTCTCATCGGCCATGTACTGGGTGCCCACCTGTACGATCCGTCCCTTGTCTTTGGCCGCCTGTTCGACCCTCTTGGCCAACTCGAACTGGGCCCAATGCGTCAGCGGTTTTTCACAATAGACGTCTTTCCCTGCGTTGATCGCGTCGATGCACTGCGGGGCGTGGTGCCGATCAGGCGTGGCGATGCAAACCACGTCGACGTTGGGGTCCTCGAGGAGTTCTTCGTGGGCATTGTACATTTTCGCCCCGCCACACTTGCGCGAAGCGGCCTCCAGGCGAGGGCGATACACATCGCAGACGGCCACAGGACGAGCGATCCCTTCCTTGTGGAACTGGTTGATGATGCTCATGTGCGCCCCGGCCCGCCCGCCACATCCGATGAAACCTACGCCGATCATGTCGTTTGCCCCCCGCGACTCCTGGCCCATCGCCGTCAGGCGGGAGGCCAAACCCACCGCTCCAGCGGCCGCCGCAGTGCGCAAAAAACGGCGCCGGCTGCTCCCGCTGCCGGACGGAGAAGAACTGTGCGAGCTGCTCATGGCCTTACTCCCTTGTTGTGGGCTTCGCTCGGACCACGTCTCGTCGACGCCCAGTATCCCCGTCCTCGATTCGGTGGTCAACCTCCCGCCTTGCTCGTCCCGCCGCGCGTTGCGGGACAGACTTTCTCTTGTCCCTCGTCCTCCGACCGCCTGCGCTTCCACGCCGCAGGTTGCCCGCAGCCAAGCATGCTGGGACACGCAAGCGCAAAGCGGCAGCCCGCTGGGCAAGGCTCGGAACCAGGGAACCTCTCAGTTGAGCAGAAAGCAGGAGAGGCCCAGGAGGTTACGGATGTAGAGCCGGGTGCCGACCAGCGCCGGGTGGGACCAGACCTCGCGATCCGTTTCGGCCACGTCGTCGAAAAGCGATGCCGTTCCGATCCGTTCAAGCCCCGAGCGGCTGCCCTTCAACAGGCAAAGTTTGCCTGCTTGGGTGACCACCAAGAGACGGCCGCGGCCAGCCACCAAGGTGCAATACTCGGTGAAGTCCTTCTGGTCGCTGTCCCATAGAGTTTTCAGCGAGTCGTTCAGATCGAGGCATACCAGTCGGCCGGAGCTTCCGTAGACGAGGCCATCGAGGACGACGGGGGTCGACGTGTCGGGAATCAACTCTTCGTTGGCCGCCACCGGCTCCGCCACAATCCGCCCGGCGGCATCGAACCGGTACAACCGCGTGCCGTTGTTCTCCGTGCTGACCAGAAGACGCTGGCCGACCGTGACCGGCGTGGGGACGTTGAAGTCGCCTTCCCAGGGCGGCACCAGGCGCCAGAGTCGTTCTCCCGTCTGCGGGTCCCAGCCGCCCAGGGAGACCGAGTCGTAGCCGATGATCTGGCGTACGCCGGACGGGGCGGCCAGGATAAAACCGGCGTACGCAGCCTCCGGGCCGGGCGTTTTCCAGATCGTGCGGCCCGTGTTCAGGTCCAGGGCAGCCAGCGAGGCGTCGGGGGCCCCGGGGTTGACGATCAGCTTCTGGTCGACGACCAGCGGCGTGGAGCAATACCCCCACATGGGCGGCTTCGTGGCGAAATCCCGGGCCAGGTTCCGTCGCCAGATCACCTTGCCGCTCTTCAGGTCCATGCAGTGCAGATGGCCGAAGGCGCCCAGCAGGTAGACTCGCCCCCGGTGGACGAGCGGCGCGGCTCGCGGCGCATTCGTAAAATCCATCTCGCCCGGCGCCGGGTAGGCCAGCTTCCATCGCTGCCGCCCCGTGTCGGCGTCCAGGCAGCGGAAGATGTCGTAGGTCTCGTCCAGGCTCTTGTCGGCCACGACAACCACCCCCTCCGCTACGGCCACTCCGGCCATGGCCGGCCCGGTCATCGTTCGGGCCCAGAGCAACGTCGGCGGCCGAGCCAAGGTAGCCGGCACAGCGTCCGTGGTGGCGGTGCGCCCCGGGCCTCGCCAGTCGTCCCATGGCGGGAACCGATCCAGCGGCGGAAGAGGCACGAAACCGGACCGCGATTCCATCACTTTCAAGAGCGAACTGTCCCGGCTCACCCTACTCAACGCTTCGGCGATCGCCTCCTCCAACTGGCCATCCACCCTGCCGCTGGCGAACACGCCAATAAACGGCGCCGGGTCCGTGCGTCCCACCACTTTCAACTCATCCGGACCGATCGTGCCGCAGCCCTTCAACAGAGGCAGCGCGTGGCTGGAAATCACCGCCGCGTCTGCCTCCTCTTCGATCACGGCCAACGCGGCGGCATCGCAGGCGGGCCGGGTCTCCAATGGGGACGGGACCGGCAGGCCAAAAGCCTCTAAAGCGGCCAGAGCCGCCTGGTGCTTCTCCAGCCACTCCTCGGGGCCAAACAGAAGCCGACGGCCAGCCAGGTCTTCGATCGACCGAGCCGTGTCCTCACGCCGCACCACGAACAGCCCCGTGTGGGTCACCGCCCCCTGCTGGTCGGTGAGCATCGCCACGCTGCGAACCGCCAACCCCACTTCGGCTGCATCGTAGCGCACCACCGAAAAAGCACCCACCACCAAATCGACTTCGCCCGCCTTGGCTGGCCGGCACGTCATCAGACTCTCTGAATAGAAGACCTCGACGGAACGCCCTAGCTCTCGCTCCAGATGCTGCGCCAGTCGCTGGTAGTCGCGCTGTGCGTATCCGGGCACGCAGGCGCAGGCCAACTGGTTGGACAGCGGGTCCATTACCACCATGCGGAGCGGCTGTGCCGAATCCTCACCGGCCTCCGTGGCACCCTGGCTCAGCCACCCAACCGCCGCGAGCACACACCCCAGCCCCACAAGCCGTCGTAACCACCACATCCGCTTCTCGCTTTTGGTGAGGGAAATGGGCAAATAACAACGAATGAACCCGCAGCGCCGTGGCCTGCCACTCTAAGCATTCTACGTCGGCTACGCTTGGGTCAATCGGGCAAGGAGGACGAAATGGAAAAAAATCAACTCTCCGAACGGTTCCCTCTCTTGGACCGTCCGGGGGAAGTTTTCAGCTCAAATAGGGTCTTTCCGGCGTCGTTCCCAGGAACGAAGGTACCGGCCAGCCCGGGGGATTGCCACGTTCCAGCGTCCCGGTCGGTTGTTGCCCGGCGCGAACACGACGCCCCGCCGGTCAGCAGAGTGTCCCCCACACGACCTGCCTTGTCACGGCACTCTTCCCGCCCGTTGTCTTGCTGGCTGCCGCCTGTTCACTGCCCGGCGCGATCGGTCTGTTCTTCGATCACCCGGCAAACGCGGAACCCAATCGTCTCCAACCGCCGCTGGGGAGCATAGCCCAAGCGGTTGGCCGAGCGGCAGTCTTCCGGCGTGCCCCACCACGAGCCGCCGCGTACCACTCGCCAAGAGCCGCGTTCCGGGCCGCGGGGGTCAACCTCCGATGAGGACGTGTAAGCATCTTCGGCGTACCAATCTTCACACCATTCCCAGACGTTGCCGCTCATGTCGTACAAGCCCCAACGGTTCGGCTTGGCCTTGCCCACCGGATGGGGCCTGCGACCCGAATTGTACCCGCACCAGAAGTAGCTGGTATCGAAGGCATCGCCCCAGTAGAACTCAGTCTGTGTCCCCGCCCGGCACGCGTACTCCCACTCCGCCTCGCTCGGCAGCCGATAGACGGCGTTCTCCAATTGGGAAAGCTTCTCGCAGAACGCCTTGGCCTCTTCCCAAGACACGTTTTCCACGGGGCCACTAGGGTCTGGGAAGCGTGAGGGATTCTCTCCCATCACCTTGGCGTACTGCTCTTGGGTCACCTCGTACCTGCCGACATAAAACGGCCGGCTAATGGTTACCCGGCGCACGGGCCGCTCGTCCGGGTCACCGCGCTCGGAGCCCATGAGAAAAGAACCGGCTTCGATTCTCACCAGCTCCATGCCAATCGAATTGGTGATCACCCGCCCCGGCCGCTCCGTCCGAGTGGGCGCCGAGCTTTCGGCGCCCCAAAGGGGCGTAACAGCCCACACAGCACAACACGCTGCCCACCCAAGGCCGTCGAACTTCATCTCGCGTACCTCCGCTTCAACGCAAATCCTGATAGGCGTTCCAGCTCAGATAGGCCAGGAGCCCGCCGCAGATGACGAAACCAACATCCATCAGCACGCTGTGCCGGGCAAATGGCCACCCCAAGGCCAGATCAAGGCCGAAAAGGACGATCAGCACACAGGCCACGACCGCGGCCAGCACTGTCAGGCCCTTCGGCCCGTGTGAACCGGCGGCGCTGGGTTCTATTGTGAACGGCCGGGCGGCCAGTTTCCAGATCCTCCCGCCCACCTGGTGGTCGACCAGGGCGGTCGCTTCGGAAGGGGCGCGACGTTCGGCCCCGGCCGATCGAGGCTGCGCCGCCCGAGCACGCCGTTGCATCGAGCTCGCCTTGCGCCGATTCTCGGCTCTGGCGCCACGCGACGGATGAAGCTTCATATCCTGATCCGTTGCCCAACTCGGGGCTTGCTTGTCCAGGCTCGATACCGTTGGACCCATTGCTTCCCCTCCTCTTCTTTCCGACCCAGACAACCCAGACAGAACCCCGTTCGACAAGGTGGCCTGCGCCAAACGGGGTTCACGTTGGCCGGTTCACCGGCTAGCAAACTCCGTGCCAAAGCAGGCGACGAACCAGGGCCGTGCGCGCCGGTTGGGCTGCAACTGTCGGGCTGGCGCCACCGCGCCGCGTGCGGTCAGATCGGGGCCCCGGTAAGCGGGTAAATGTCGGCCCATGGATGGGGAACACAATCCACGTTGCCCACTTTCGACGCAGTCCAACTCCATTCCGGGCGTGCAACCGCATCCTTCATGGGACGAACAAGGCGGGCACGACGAACCGCAGAAGCACGCCGCTGGCCGACAGCCATTGGCCCGGCGGACTCGACGAGGAGTCAAAATGACCGGTACCGATTGGCCGGCCGGATTGGGTGCACGGCAGCTTCGCTCTTTGCGCAGGCGGGGTCCCCGCTGGCAGCCAATCCCCGGGGCGAGGCCCGGGGCGGGTGGGATCCTCCTGCTTTGATCAGTCGTTCACGATCACTTCGCACCAGATGCTTCGGGCGGTGGCCGGATCGAACGAGAGCACACCGGCCCTGTTGCTCGCCGTCAAACGGTCGCGGCGGCGGCCGGTTTCGTCCAGGGCGTAGGCGGCCGCGGCCGCCGGTACGGCGATCTCGACTTTCCCCCTCACCGGCTCGGCGATCACCGGCAGGCGGCCCTCGCCCGGCAGCATCCACGATACGGCATTGCGCTGCTCCTGCCCGGGCTCAGGCGGCCAGAAGCCCTGGGACGTGTTTTCCGCGCGGGCTACGGCGGTGACCAGCAGTCGGCGCGATCGGCCGATCGCCTGGCCGTCCACCGACGATACCGACACGGCGGCAAACCGTGTCTCGACGTCGATCCGAAGGCCTTGCAAGTCCACCGGCCCTGCCTCTTGCAGGAACCCTACGGCCGCTTTGGTCCGTGGGGTGTTGATCGTGAAGAGGCCCTGGCCGTAGTCGAGCGACAGTTCACCCGTGTCACTATCAAAGCGTTTCGCCTCCGGATCCATCCGCTCGTAGCCGGGCAGTCCGAGCCGCTGGGCTTGGTGAACGAACTCGGGAAACAACCACTCCTCCCATTCCTCTCGGGGGAGCCGGACCGCCGGCACATGGGCCGCCACCGCTGCCTCGGCCGAGGGCCCGCAGGCCAGCACCACGTCGGCGTCGCCGCGGTAGGTGTCGTCGAGGAACGCTTCGCGCACTTTCGACAGAAAGACCAGAAACCGCTGGTTCGTGTAGCGCGAGTTTCGCGTATGCGGACGCGGCCTGGACGTGTCCTCCGGCGTGTGGACGACGTGCACCTCGTTGCGAGCTGCCGAAACGTCATGTCGGTGGAACAACAGCGCCGCAGCCGGCAGTTCGCCCCAGCGAGCAGGGTCCGACTGGCTGCGGAACATGGACAGCCGCTTCTCGTCCGGATCGTACGAGAAGTAAAGGAAGATGTCCCAGTCCTGGAGGCAGGCGTACGCCGCCGACAGCAGCCACCCTTCACAGCGGTACTCGTTCGGCCAAGGGAAGTTGTATTCGGCCACCGCCTGTGGCTTCCCCGCCACACTGGTGCGCGCAATAACTGCCAGCGGGTTCCGCTGCGTGGGGATGTCCACTCGCACAAGCGGTTGATTGGAGAATCGGAAAAACGGTTTCGCGCGCCGCGCCGGATGCCGCCAGTACTGGTTGCGACTCATGAAGTCGTTGGTCTCGGCAGCCGCATGTGTGTCTGCGGGAAGGAAAAACTGGTTCGTCCCCGCAACGGGGACGCGCACGCCGATCCGTCTCAGATGGTCGTGCATGGTTTCGTAGTACCGGCGCTGCACCTCGGTCAGAAACTTCAGTACGTCGGTCAATCGCGTTGTGGCCAACATCGGGTCGAACCCTCTGGCCGGCATCCGCAGCCGCGAGATCGCCGCAAAGGGAAAGGCAACGGTGCCCCTGGCGGGGTCTTCGTCATCCTTTAGCGCGCATCGACCCTCGCTGTCGGTCCACGCCGCGGCCAATGCTGAGCGGTCCTTGTATCGAGACGCCAGCCAGCGGTTCCAGCGTTCTGTCAGCTCGTTGCGGTAATACGGCAGCGAAAGGTCCGACATGGTTAAGAAGTAGAAGACCGAGTTTTCGTTGGTGATCTCGACAACGGCCATGGCCGGGTCGTCCACGTAGCGAAGCCCCGTGTAAGGATTGCGGTGGGCGAGCAGTTTGGTCGCGTAATCCTTTTGTAACTCGATCATCCGCTGGTCGAAGATCGACGCACCCTTCATCGAACCCTGCCAGTTGTGTGTGAACTCGTCTCCGTGAGCCACTCCGTCGGCCGTGCGGAACTGGCGATAGTCGAGCAGGTCCATGTAGATGTAGATTCCCCGCTTCTGGAGCTCGGCGACGAAGAAATCCATACGGTCCAGGGCTTCGGCGTCGAGGTGTTGGCTGTCGCCGCGGCTGTAATCGATGAGCGGGCCCCAGCGGCCGTCCAGGGAATGGAGCCGTAACATGTTCAGCCCGTACTTGGCCAGGCGGGCGGCGATAATGGGGGCCTGGTCTTTCGGCGGCGCGCAGTCCTGGCCGCCCACGTTCGTGCCGATGAACCGTGCTCGTCTGCCGTCTTCGAAGTAGAAGTGTCCGTCACGGCCGACCGTGACAAAGCCATACTTGCCTGCCGGTGGCTCCAAAAGCCCCGTCAGGTCGATGCTGTCGAGGTTCGTGTCGTCCAGCGGGAACGTGAAGGGGAACCAATCGTCAGTGTCGTTGAACACGCATGTGACTTGCGGCAGCGGCTCGCTTCGGCCAGCCAGCTTCACATCATCGAACCAGGCGGTGCCCTTGCTGCGTGAGAGGTTGAACGAGATGCGCAGCGAATCGGCCTGGGGCGCTGCGACGGCAGTGACGCTGAGCAGTGTCCAATCCTCTGAGCCTGAGAGTCGTTTCGTTGGCACTTCCCCCAGCCATCGTCCGCTCCGCTCCCAGGCTATGTGGGCGTAAGCATGACCGGTCACGCTCTGCGTCTTGACCCATACGCTCAGTCGGTACGAGGTGCCCGGCTCCGCCGGCCGCGAAATGGACACCCAGCGCCCTGTGCAGCGCTTCCAATCGCGCTGGTCGCCCGGACGGAACGAGTCACTGATGCGCAGACTGCGCGAGCCGGAATGGGCGGTGCCCTTGTCCCAGGCCAGCTTGGCCGGCGAGTCGAAGGCAAAGGCCCGCCAGCCGTCCGGCGCCGTATCGCGGTCTCGGTCCTCTTCGAAGGACGGATTTGGAGCCATGTTATCCATCGCACGTAACGGCTCTGCCCCGACCAGCCCCAGGACCATCAATATCGTGTTCACGCCTTGCTCCTTTGACCCACCAGGTTGTCAAGAAGCGATAGCCGCAGGACCCTGCGCCGGCCCACCGCCACTGGCGGCGAACTTGTCCCACCCTGCCTCGGCTGCGTGCCCTTCTCCGGGAAGGCGTCTTTCACAATCCGCCACACACATGCGGCCATGCGCCGATGTCCTTCTTGGGACAGGTGGATTGTATCAACTGTTGCCGCGCCTGGGGCAAGGACAGACAGAAATACCCGTTTGGGGATGAGCAAGACGCCGTGCTTTCGCGCCGCCCAGCGCTGAATCCGGCCGTACTCGTGATGAAACGGTGGAAGCGGCAGCTCGAACATGACGACCTGCCGCTCCGGAGAGCAGACCTGCTGGAGAAGGGCATCCAGATCCCGGGCAAATTGCCTGGACCATGTCCTCCCCAGCAAATCGTTGCCGCCGATCTCGATGATGACGACCGGCGAGGTGATCTGCTGATCCTCCAGTCGACACCGTGCCGACGCGGCCGTCTCGCCCATGTGTGAAAGGTCCTGAATGGCCAGATCGTGTTCTCTGGCGAGAATGGCGGGCCACTTTTCCGACTCGTCGTCGGCGCCCATCCCCGCCGTGACCGAATCGCCGATCACCGTCAGGCATCGGGACGGAGCCGGCTGCAATGTGGGCCTCACGTGGTACGGAGCTTCCATCAGCACAGCGATGAGCCATGCCGCCACGACAGCCGCCGCCGCGCCGCGCTGCCATTTTCCGGCGTATACGGCCACCACCCACCCAACCGTCACGGCCGTGGCCATGGCGTAGTACCAGTACGGAATGGGCGTCGACGAAACGGCGACGGACGCGGCCCCGACCAGCGACGCCCACGCCGCGATGCGCCTTCCCACCCGCATGGACGTAGCGGCTGCAAAAGCGCCCATCACGATCAGCCCAACGCCGGTGAAGAACGCCTCCCCGCTGACGGCATGGCAGACCAACCAGTTCATCGCTACCTCTTCAACGCCGGCCGCGGCCAGACACGAATATCTTCATTTCTCTATTTCCCCTCGCCCCGCCATCGACGGCCTGCATAACGTGCGGGCGAAGAATGCAGCTGCTCCGTCCAAGTTGAACTCATGGTGACCCGGCGGTGAGGTGAACTCGGGGGCCGGGCCGCCCATGCGGCGATAAAGCGGCGCGATCTTCTCGAGGCAGCGGCGGGCTTCGGCCGGGCCAAAACCGTCTTCACTTGCATTCGAGACGTGGATTGGCCGCGGAGCGACCAGCAATGCCAGCTCGGGCAAATCGAAGTCGGGCAGCAGGCCGGGGATCGCCCCGCAAGCACAATGCCCATGTCGGTCGCGGATGAAGGATACCCGCATACTGCCGAAAATGCCCTGCACGCTGGCGGCGGCCACGCGCTGGTCCAACGCCGCCGCTGTCAGAGCCAAAAGCCCGCCCGTCGAGACGCCCGTCACGCCGACCCGCTTCGGATCCACCTGCGGATCAGAGAACACGCGATCCAGCAGTATCAACTGGTGAGCAAAAAGCACCGAATACCAGCCGTAGCCGTCCAGACGCAAGACGCGATCCAGCTGCAGGTGCGTGTCACGGTTCGGCTCCATGCCCACGTTTTCCATGGCGAAGACCAGGTAACCTCGCTCCGCGAACCAAGCGGCACAGGCGTGCTGGTAACTGTCGGGTTCTTCGAGAATCTGCCGCACCTTTCCGTGTCCCATGAAGCATACGAGCGTGGGCCGGCGCTTTCTGCTGGTTTCCGCCTGCATGTCCGTACCCGTCTCGCCGGCCTCGGCGCCTTTTGGCACAAGCCGGAAGAAACGGAACAGACGCCGGCCGCCGGCCAGGACGTGATACTCCTCTTGTATGAACGATCCGCGGTCGACCGGTTCGCCGAAACGCTCAAACGACGGCTCATGCTCGTACCGGAAGACCAAGCGGCGTCGAAACTCGCGGCGCCGGTCTTTCTGCCATCGCGCGAATTGATCGTTGCCTTCGAAGGCCGGCACGTGAAGCCGTCGCTCTCGCGTCGCCCACTCTTCGTACGAAAACGCAGGCGTCACGCCACGCGGGCCGGACGTGTCTGGCTGGAACCCGGCAATGGCCTCCGCCTGGTCCAAACCCACGATCGCCAAGCACAACCACCAGGGCGCCGGCCCGCGCAACTGTTGGCCGGCGTCGAACTGGCAGTAGTAGATCGAAGCGTAGTGGAGAAGCCCGTTCCGCTCGGCGTTGCTCGTGCCGCGGTAAGCGTCCTTGCGCCAAAGCCGCCAGCCGAAATCGCTCGGTGGCCGTCCGTCCGGAAGGGACCACGCGCCCGTGTCGTTGTATTCCAGTGCGGCGAACACGACGGCCGGCTTGCGAAACCGCACGACCAGCCGGTCCCCCAATCCGCCATCGAACAGATAGCGCACTTGCCCTTCCAGCTCTGGCGGCAGTTCGAGCATCTGGTACTCGCGGTTCAAGAACGTCACAGCTCCGGGCCGACTGAACCAGACGGCCACACGAGTCCCCTTGACCGCCTCGACCAGCCCGGCCAACTCTTCCAGGCGTCGCTCGTTCCGCTTGAGCTCCTTCAGGATCGCCAGCGCGGCAGCCACATCGTCAACCAATATCGCGTCCGGTTCGTACGCCAGCAGCGGCAGGATCGTTTGCGGGCGACTGTCCGGCGCGTTCAACTGCAATTGCAGGCCGAGATCCCGCACCCGCGGCACCAGCGACCGGTCGGTCAGCCACCGCGGCCATAGCCGAATCATATCGACGCCTGCTTTGGCAAAAGCATCGATCTGGCCCGGGTCGTCGATAAAGCCCAGTTGGCGGGCTTCAGGCTGCAGGCGGCGGAACCGCCTGGCCTGCTCGACGCTGCGCACGCCGATGATCGTGCCCCGCACGTCGCCGTACCGCCGCACCTGGCTGGCCACGCCTTCGGCATACGCCTGGCCTCGCTCCTTCAGATCGAGGAGCACCTGGATGCGGCCCCGGCAAACCGCTAATGCCTCCCCGAGAAGCGGAATCCGCTGGCCGCGATACCGCGGGCTGAACTTGGCTCCCACGTCCACCTGTTTCAGCTCCGCCATGGTCTTCGCCGAAGCCGGGCCGCGCGCGTCGCTGGTGCGATCCAGCGTCGCATCGTGGAGCAAGAACAACTGGCCATCGCGACTGATCCGCACGTCGATCTCGGCCACGGACGCCCCCAGCTCCGCGGCCCTTTCAAGTGCCGACAGCGTGTTTTCCGGACGCTCGGTCATCGCCCCCCGATGGGCGACGATGATGGGCAAGCGCCTGGGCACAACCGCCGCCCCAAGCACCTGCGAATCTTTCAAGCCCGCAGCCGCAGCGACAAGACCGGCCAGCACGCCTGCTAAGCCAATCGTTCGAACACGCCTCGCGACATGTCGTGGCATGGTTCTGTCTCCTCACGGTCGATGTTACACCATGGTTGCATCGCGACGCGGCCAGACCCTCCCGTGCCCAGGCCCAACCACCGAAGCTCCTGTCCAA
Organism: Planctomycetota bacterium; assembly: GCA_015661985.1. Lineage (GTDB taxonomy): Bacteria > Planctomycetota > Planctomycetia > Pirellulales > Thermoguttaceae > SZUA-1497. Next base: position 12,453 of record DQVB01000016.1, read on the forward strand.
CACCCAGTCTACACCCGAACGTTGCAGAAAGGAAACGTAGGATGGGCATTCCTGCCTGTCGATCATGGGCTCGACCGGTGCGTCCGAATCGCGCGGCAAAAACTCGCATTCTGTGGCATCTGCGATGCCCAGGCTATTGCGCCTCTTGTCCCACGTATGACGGACAGGAATGTCCATCCGGCCCTGCTGGTTTGCAACGCTGGGGCAGATCAGGAGCCGCCGCCCATGTAGCCCGTCCAGTTGGCGGAGGGCTGTCGCGCTGGTAGGATCAGACGTTGTCAAAACGAGCTGGGAAGAAGCGTGGTGGCGCGCGGGCCTGGCCAGCCTCAGGCTCCGAGGCGCGGTACCGGCGAACGGTTTCTCGTGGAAGGGTGCGATGATGAGGAGAACAGGGATGCTGGATCGGCGAAACTTCCTGGCCGCTGTGGGAGCCGTCACAGGGTACGCTCTGCGGGGAAGGCCAGCCGGAGCCGGGGGAGATCCGCTGGTCAAGAACCCCCGCGCCACCGACGGCGACGAGCGGTTCGAGCCGGCTTGGGACGAGCGGCTGACGGTCCGCGTCGGCGCCAAACGAGGCGACATCGTTGGAGCGACGGAAAAGGCGATCCAGGCGGCTGTGGATTATGCAGCGGCCCGGGGCGGCGGCACAGTCCAGCTGCTGCCCGGCACGTACACACTGCGCAACGCCATCTACTTGCCATCCGGCGTCCGGCTGACCGGCTCCGGCCCCGACTCCGTGATCACGAAGGTCCCCTCCGTGACCACTTCGCTGGCGGCCGAGTCGGATTGGTACGACCAGGAGATCACGCTCAAAGACGCCACGGGTTTCCAGACCGGTGACGGCATCGTACTCACCGCCCGCGACCCCTCGACCAAAGGGCCGATCGTCATCAAGCGCACTCTTGTGGCCCGCTCGGGTAACCGCTTCAAGCTCGACGATGGACTGCGCAAGAACCTGTGGCTCGTGGGTCAGCCGAAGGCGTCGCTGCTGTTTCCACTACTCACGGCCGAGAACGCTGCTGACATCGTCATCGAGAATCTGACGCTGGACGGCAACGGGGCCAACAACGAGAACTTGAACGGCAACTACGGCGGCTGCATCTTCCTGCAGGACTGCAACCGGATCACGATCCGCCATGTCACGGCACACAACTACAACGGCGATGGCATCAGTTTCCAGGTGTGCCACGATGTGGTGATCGAAAACTGCCACTCTCACCACAATCGCGATTTGGGCGTACACCCCGGTTCGGGATCGCAACGGCCGTTGATCCGTAACAACCGCCTGGAGGCGAACCGGATTGGCCTTTTCTGGTGCTGGGGCGTCAAGTTCGGGCTGGCCGAAGGCAACCGCATCCACGACAACCGCGACTACGGCATCTCCATCGGCCACAACGACACGGACAACATCATGCGCGGTAACGAAATCAGCGGTAGCGGGCGCGTGGGCATCGTGTTCCGTGACGAGAAGCGAGGCCAGGATTTCTGGCCCAACCGCAACACGGTGGAGCACAACCGCATCCTCAACAGCGGGGACGAAGACGGGATCGCCGTTGACATCCGTGGCAAGACCCACGATCTGCGGATCGTGCGCAACGAGCTGCGCGAGACGCGCGGCCCCGCCAGACGGATCGGCATTCGCATCAGCGCCGAGGCACGCAACGTCGAGCTGGCGGACAACACGATCGAAGGTTTCTACAAGCCGATCGCCGATCTCCGAGCCACTTGTCGCCGCTCCCCTGGTGATCGGGAGCGGACGGGCCAAAGCGGCAATGAATAGCCGCACTCCAAAAGGCCCTATCGCGCGGAGCGGGTTTTTCGGGAGCGAGATGCCCCATGCCGGCCCTGGCGCCATGGTGGCACAACAAGCGTACCCGACGGTCCGGCTTGGTACGCTGGAACCGCATGGGGGCGGGCCAGTGGGCGGCCCCTGTTGTGGGCGGTTTGGTCTTTCCGCTTGTCGAGTTCTTCCTGGGTCCAGCGCGGAAATGTCCAACCGTGCGTGGCATATGTCCGACGTCCGGGCGGCCGAATCCGTGATCAAGCCAATCCGGCTCGGCTGCCCCTTCACCCGCCACCCCAGACGTTCCAGTTTGTCAGCTGCGAAGAACAAAAGCTGACGCGGACGCGTCTTGTGTGGCGAGCGATGTGAGGCCTGGTCGCATCTCGCGACCGACTCTGTGGGGCGGAAAGAAGAAAAACGGGATCTGACGTCGCCCATCCAGAATGAGATGACTGCGTCGCCGGGAAGAAGAGAAACGGGCCATTCGGCCAGTCGGGGGGGCAACAGTCGGGTCAGCGTGGTTGGAGCGAGGCCGGCTGTCGTTGGTACTGTTCCAACAGAGCGTGGGCCGTTCGTGCCAACTGGGGGTTTCCCATTTGTTCGGCAAGTCGAAGGGCCTTCTGGGCGACAGACCCCGCTTGCTGCGGGCGTCCTGCCGCGGCGTACGCATCGGCCAGGAGGATGAGGGCGGGGAAGCTTTTCTGGTTGGTTAGGTGGCACGCCTGTTCGGCCAGTGCCACGGCTTCCGCGATATCCTGCGGCCCGCGGCCGGGGGTTTGCAGAAGGGCCATGGCCAGACCGATGAGGGCCGCCAGGGAGTCGGCCTCTCGTTCCAATGCCTTGCGGTACATGGCCACTGCTTGATCCACCTCGTGCTCCCGGAGGAAGGAGTTGCCCAGGTCGATATAGGGGGAGGCAGTGTCTGGATCCAGCCGAGCACCTTCCAACAGGTGTTTCCTGCCTTCCGCCATGGAGCCGAGGTTCAGCAGTAGCCGTCCCAGCGACTGGTGGGCCGCAGCGTAATGGGAGTCAACTTCCAGGACGCGGCGGTACGCCGCCAGCGCTTGAGAAAACCGGCCTTGTTTCTCCAGAACGCTACCCAGCAAACAACCGGCTTGCTTGTTCTCGGGCTCCTTGGACAGCGCCCGGCTCAATTGGCTCCTTGCCTCTTCCAGGTGGCCTTGGACAAGCAGCGCTCCGCCCAGGGCCACACGGGCCTCATTGTTGTCGGGATTGATTTCCAGGGCTTTGCGGAATGCCTTGATCGCCAGCTCATATTCCCCATCGTTGACGCTCCATCTCCCGGTCTGGAGGTAGGAAAGGTCATCGATGAATGCCAGGCGGATCCTCCGGATGGCGTCCGGCGAGGTGTTGACGAACTCGGGAATGTTGGCCGCCATCTTCTCTGAAGTGAAGTTCCACAATACCACGGGCGGCGTGCTACGTCCCTGCTCATCGATATGGGTGAGGAACAATTGGGTATAGGGCGAGTAGGCCTTGGAGGAGAAGACAAGCCACCTGCCATTGGGGGACCAGCTATGCCAGGAGTTCATCCGCGCTGTATTGCACTCCAGGCGCCTCGCCTCGCCGCCCTCGGCAGGTATGATATACAAGGCACTATCCGGTTGGAGGAGCATGAAATTCTTCGCCCGGCAGAACACGATCCACTTGCCGTCGGGCGAGTATTTGGGAAAGTAGTTGCTCATGCCGTTGTTGGAAGCGCCCTCCAGTGGCTCCGGGGTACCTCCCTTGCCGTTGTTGAATGGTATGCGCCAAAGGTCAAATTTGAAGGGCCTTCGGCCCTCAAGGAATTCGGCTACGTCCTCCGGCCGGGAAAGCCCCCGCCGCTTTTTCCGGAAGGCTGGTGATTGGTACGCTTTGCTGCGAGCGAAGACTACGTATTTGCCGTCCGGGCTCCACGTGCCGTTGGTCTGGACATAGCGCTCATCGTCTGCGCCGGGTAAGGCATGAAACGTTGCGGTGTGCCGGTCGTAATAAGCCAGGATCCCTTGGACGGGGAAAAACAACTGGCTGAAAGCCAGATCGTCGGCTGCGGCGAACACCGATCGGTCTTTCACCGTACTGATCACGTATCGGCCGTCGGGTGATACCTGGGACAGCAGCCCCAGTGTGCCTCGATTGTCCTCCCGCTTGTAATCGCTCCAGGTGATTATCTTGGGGTTGTCGTAGACCATCTCCTGAGACACTGGGCATATCACATACGACCCCTTATCGCTGCCGTAATCCACGTCCATGCCGATCAAAGAGCCGTTCCGCGAAAAGGAGTGGCAGTTCCCACACAGGGGCATCTTCTCTAGAACGACGGGGGGTCGGTGGAGCGAGGAGACCGATCCGAATCGCCAGCGGATGTAGGCAGCCGGGTCCATTACGGCCTTGACAAACGGCAGGTTCACTTCCCGGTAGAAAATAGGCGCCCCCACCTCGTCCTGCGACGTGCGGATCGTTACCGCAGCCTCCGAGAGGGTAACCTTGGGATGCGACCGATCAATGCCACGGATCGTCACCTGAGCATCCGCCTCCAGGGATCGCGCCTTGATCTGCTGCCACACGGCGGCCGGTGGCACCCACTCCGCAGCGTCGCTGGTAAACCGCATTGGTTCCCCGCCGCCGGAGAATTCGATGCGGATTGTCCAGCGGTCGACCCGGTCAGTGGTGTCCTTCCAAAAGAACCGCGGCGGCGCGATATCCCGGGGAAAGACGCTGCCGTCAAAAGGGGACATGATGCGCAGTCCCGGCGCTGGCGCACCGCCCCACCGTGGCGGTACCGCTGTCTTTCCCGTGCCGGGGAGTGCGGTCTGCGAGCACATCCGCCATGTCGCAAACGCAGCGACAGCGACCACCGCCAATGCGGTCCCCAGCCAGCGTCCCCAGCGCAGCACCGAACGGCGAGCCGCGGTACGGCGCCGCTGGCTCTCCCTGGGCCTACGTCGCTTGCGGCGAGTTTTCCGGCTCATCGTTCACTCGCAATGTGCCAGCAGCCATAGGCCAGCGGGCAGAACACCTCGCGCTTATCTTGCCAGCCGCCCACAGAACAGGCGGGCATCAGCGTCCCACGGTGGCCAAAACTGCTCATGCATTATAACTTGTTGAACTGCTCCAGCTTCGTGCGAATGGTGTTTTCTAGCTCCGTGTCGCCAGCGGCTTCGGCCATGCGGAGGGCGGCCGTGGCAGAAGAAATAGCGTCTTCTTTGGCCCCCACAGCGGCGAAGACTTCGCTGAGAACGATCACCACCGCCGGATCCTGATACTCGGTCAACTCACAGGCTTTGGTGGCCAAGGCCAACGCTTGCTGCTGGTTGTACAGCTGGGAGTTGCGGGCTCGGATCATAATCGTCGCCAGCCGCTGCAGGGCATGGACGTCCTGGGGGTCATGTTCCAGGACACGGGTGAACGCCGCGGCTGCCTTGTCCAGCCGGCCGCGCTGGAAATAGTAGTCGCCCAGCAGGAGATAGGGGCGAGGGCTGTCCGGCTCGATCTGAACCGCTTCTTCCAACTGTTCCAAAGCCCTATCCACCTCGCCCAACTGGAGCAGCAAACTCGCGAAATCGAGTCGCGCGGAGGCGAAATACGGATCAAGTTGGATGGCCTTGCGGTATGTTTCCGCCGCCTCGCCGTGCCTCCCCGTGAGGGCCATGATCTTGGCCAGATTCCAGTACGCCCGCCTGTCATCGGGCTGGAGCTCGATCGCCTTGCGCACACGCTGTTCGGCCTCCGCAAACTTGCTCTGGGCCAGAAGCATCACGCCCCACAACCTGTGTGCTGTGGCGCGCTGGGGATTGATGGCCACCGCCTTCTCGAATTCCTCCGCCGCCAAATCGTATTGGCCGGACAGGGCGTACTTGTCCGCCTTGCGCACATGATACAAGTCCTCGACGAAATCACTATGGATAACCCTGATCGCGTCTGCACTTGTATTCACGAACTCAGGGATATTGGCCGCCATGTCGGGGGCGGTGAACTGCCACAGAAGGACGGGGGGGCTCGCGTGTCCATCTTCGTCGATATGGGCAAGAAACAGCTGAGTGTACGGCGTAAACA
>DQVB01000194.1 GCA_015661985.1 Planctomycetota bacterium
CACCGCCGCCTCGGCGGCTTCTTTGAACGGCCGCCTTGATGTTTCCCGCAGCTTCTGCGCACGACCGTCCATGGCCAGTGCTTTCAGATCGAGGAATCCTTACCGAACTTACCCGTCCGCCCGCAGCTTGCCACAAAACAGCCAGATTCCCCTATTGACATTTTTTGAACCTGTCCATTCGCGCAGGATGCGGACATGGGCCCGACGTGGAGACATGGACCCGTGAGCAGATCTGGCCTTTACCCCGGAGGCGGGAAAGGCGAGAATACTGCCCCGGGTGAGATTCGTCCTGGGCGGCCGACCAATGTCTGTCGGAGCGGCGGTCCTGCGGCAGAGGAGCGCCGGGTTACGGAGAACGATCTTTTTTGCGGCAAGGAGTGCTGAGGTGAAGAGGTCTCATTTTTTGACCGCCGCCGTGGTGGCTTGTCTGTTGGTGGCTGGACCGATCCTTTCCGGCGTCTGGGCCCAGACGCGGACGGCTGGGGCCCCGGCGCGCTATACCCCCCGTCCGGCCCCGGGATCGATTGCTTTGGTGGACATCGGCAAGGTGTTCAAGCAGCATGCGCGGTTCAATCAGGCGATGGCGGCCATGAAGGCCAAGGTCCAGCAGGCCGAGAGTCAGCTGCAGAAGGACATGGAGGCCCTGAAGCAGTGGGTCGAAGAGATGAAGAAGTTCAAGAAGGGGTCGACGGAGTACAACGAATGGGAGCGGCGTATCACGGAGCGGCGTAGCGAGATCAACGTGCAGATGCAGCTCACGCGCAAGGAGTTCCTCCAGGAGGAGGCGAGGATTTACCACCAGATTTACCGCGAGATCGAGTACCATGTGGGCCAGTGGGCTGCTCAGAACGGTGTGAGCATCGTATTGCGATTCAACAGTGATCAGCCCGATGCCAGCAATCCGGAGGACGTACTGCAGTTTATCAACAAGCCTGTTGTGTGGCATTCGCCAGCGGTGGATATCACCAACCAGATCATCAACACTTTGAATGCTCGTAGTGGCGGCGCGTATCAGCGGGCGGATCGGCGTCCTGCGGTACCCTATCCGCCGCAGCGGCGTTAGCTGGTCCATTTCGGGGGCTGGCTGGCGACGTGGCGGTCCGTTTTGGCTGCGCCATGCCGGCAGCGGATGGTCGTGGGGCACCGCGAGGCGGCGGGTCGAGTCGTAGGCGGCCGGTTCTGCGCCGGGCGTTGGGCTCAGCGCGGTGGGGGTGGGTGTGCGATGTGCCGGCTTCCTGCCTGCTGGGCGAGACAAACGGGTTGGTTTCCAGGGAAGGTACCGGTCGCTTGATGGACGGCAGCGAGTACCAACGAACGATTGCCCGACCGGCGTCGGTGGCCGGTTTCGGCTACTGGAGCGGGCGGGACGTGCGAGTGGAGTTTCGTCCGGCCCTGCCGGGCACGGGGATTGTTTTTGTCCGGGGCGATCTGCCGGGCTGTCCGCGGGTGGAGGCGAGCATCGCCAACCGCCTGGAGCAGCCCCGCCGCACCACGCTCCAGTCGGGCGAGGCGCGGGTGGAGATGGTCGAGCATGTGATGGCATCGCTCAGCGGCCTGGGGGTGGACAACTGCGAAGTGTGGGTGGACCAGCCCGAGATGCCCGGCTGTGACGGCTCGTGCCTTCCCTTCGTCCACGCCCTGGAAGAGGCGGGTCTGGCGACTCAATCCGTGCCCAGGCGGCGGCGGGTGGTGCGCCAGCGCCTGCGGCTGGCGGAGGACGGGGCGTGGTTCGAGGTGGCTCCGCCGGAGGGGAACCAGGTCGAGTTGACGTACCATCTCGACTACGGCCCCCACAGCCCCATCAACCGGCAAACGGTCCGGGTACGCCTTTCGCCGCCAACCTTCCGTTTTCATTTGGCCCCCGCCCGCACCTTTCTGCTCAAGGAAGAGGCCGATTGGATGCTGGCCCAAGGGCTGGGCACCCGCGCCACGCCCCAAGACCTGTTGATCTTTGCCGAGCACGGATTACTGGACAACGAGTTGCGTTTTCCTGATGAATGTGCCCGGCACAAATTGACTGATCTGGTCGGCGATTTGGCCTTGGCCGGATGCCAGCTGGTGGCCCGGATCACCGCGTACCGGACGGGCCACAAGTTGAATGCCCGGCTGGTCGGTCGGCTGCTGGAAATCACGGAAGGCGAGTGCATGCGGAGGCGTTGTGCTTGAGCGCCGCGGACCGACCGGGCCCGCCCATCCGCTCGGGGGCCATGGGCAAGTCGGTCTTCAGGTTGTCGAGGAGCCCAGGGATGGCGACTTACATTGCTCAAAACGCGTCGGTGGATGGGAAGGCCGAGATTGACGAGGACGTCTACATCGGCCCCTTCTGCGTAATCGGTCCCCATGTGCGGGTCGGGCGGGGCACCCGCCTGGAGAACAACGTCACGCTCATGGGCCGGGTCACGCTGGGCCAAGACAACCACATCTATCCTGGGGCCGTCATCGGCGGCCAGCCGCAGGATCTGACGTACCAGGGCGGCGACACGCGGGTGGTGGTGGGCAACCGCAACACGATCCGCGAGTGCGTGACGATCAACCGCGCCTCGGAAAAAGAGGACGGGGTCACTTGGGTCGGCGATGACAATTTCCTCATGGCCTGCTGCCATGTGGCCCACGACTGCCGCTTGGGGAACCACGTCGTGATCACCAACGGGACCCTGCTGGGTGGACATGTCCACGTGCACGACCACGCCACCCTGTCCGGCGGGGCGGCCGTGCACCACTTCGTGACCATCGGCGCGTACAGCTTCGTGGCGGGCCTGAGCGGCGTGCGCGCCGACGTCCCCCCGTACATGCTGGTCGAAGGCGTACCGGCCCGACCTCGCTGCATCAACGTCGTGGCCCTGAAACGGAACCACTTCCCGCCGGAGGTGATCACTTGCCTGGCCGAAGCCCACCGGCTCCTCTACCGGGCCAAAGTGGGCTTGGACAACGCCCGCGAAATCCTCCGCGCCGCCGGCCAATTGGTCCCGCCGGTGAACCGCCTGTTGAACTTCGTTCAGGAACAGCAAGAGGGGCGTCACGGGCGGGGGCGGGAACGACGCCGGGCGGCTTAGTTGTATAGTGCACCTTGCGTAGCTACGTAGCCTGGTTCTCCGAAGCCGAGCGTATTTCGCGTGGAACCCCTGCACAGCCCGGCTCCGTAGACTCAGGCTACGGTCCGTGGGCCGAAGACCGAGGAGGATGAAGTGAAGCCGATCCGTGTGGCCGTGGTGGGTGCCGGCCGGCTGGGGAGCTTCCACGCGGAGAAGTTGACGCGCCGCCGCGACCAGGTGCAATTGGCGGCTGTCGTGGATCCGCTGGAGCCCCGCCGCCGCCGGTTGGCAGACCGCTGCGGCACACAGGCCGTGGCGGACCACTGTGCGCTGGTCGGCCAGATCGATGCGGCTGTCATCGCCGCTCCCACTCGATTACACCATCCTTTGGGGTTGGATCTCCTCCGTCACGGCATTCACCTGCTGGTGGAAAAGCCGTTGGCCACCAGCGCGGCGGAAGCCGATGAGTTGGTTGCCGCGGCCCAGCGCCACGGGGCGGTTCTGCAGGTGGGGCACGTGGAACGGTTCAACCCGGCGTTCCAGGAGGCTGCGGGCCACGTGCGCCGGCCGAAATTCATCGAAGCGGTGCGAACTAGCCCTTACACGTTTCGCTCCACCGACATTGGTGTGGTCCTGGATCTGATGATCCACGATCTGGATCTGGTGCTTCAGCTAGTGGAAGGCCGAGTGGCCTCGATCGACGCCCTGGGGGTCTCCGTGCTGGGTGGCCATGAAGACGTGGCCAACGCGCGGATCCATTTCACCTGTGGGGCGGTGGCCTCGCTCAGCGCCGCCCGGGTCAGTCCTTGGAGCGCGCGGCGGATGAGTCTGTGGTCCCAGGAAGGTTTCGCTGCCATCGACTTCGCTAGCCGGTCGACGACGCTGATCCGCCCCAGCCAAGCGGTGCGCGAGCGGCGGGTGCGGTTGGACCAGGTGGCGGGAAACCCGTTCCAGCCCCCCGATCCACGGCTGTTGGACGGACACCTGCGGCGCGCCGAATACCAACTGGACGCCGTCGACGCCCTCGAACTGGAATTGGACGATTTCGTGGACAGCATCCGCGCCGGCCGGCAGCCACGGGTGACCGGCCAGCAGGCCCGCGAGGCCGTGGCGTTGGCCGAACGGGTCCTGGGGGCTCTGGAGAGCCATGCTTGGGAAGGTGATCCCAATGGCCCGGTGGGCCCGCTGGCCGTCCCGCCCCCGGAGGTCATCCCCACGCCTGCCTGGCACCCCGCCGCCCGGCGCCGTTCCATACCGCCTGCCGCATAGTTCGACTGTTTGACTTCCGTTTGTAGTACCGCCTTGCGGCATCAGGCGGCACAGGTCACCGGGACACGCCGAAATGGTGGCCCGTGCTCGGGCTGAAGCCGGTACTACCAGCGGGCAGGGTTTCTCGCACCGCCCTGGCGCGGTATGTGTATACACTGGGCTGCCGCATCGAGGGGGACGGCGGGCCACGGGCGCACACGTCGGGCTTCTCTGGCGGTGGCCAGGCCGCTCCCACGCCTGAAGCTGAAGGCAGACAAAGGCCAATGTCGTTGTTCGATGCCACCGAACAGGCCCATCGGCGCCAGGCTCAACCGCTGGCGGCGCGGATGCGCCCCCGGAATCTCGGCGAGTTTGTCGGCCAGGAGCATTTCCTGGGCGAAGGGAAGCTGCTGCGGAGATTGATCCAGGCCGACCGGCTCGGGTCGGTCATCTTCTCCGGCCCCCCCGGCACAGGGAAAACCACCCTGGCCCGGATCTTGGCCACCGAAACGCGAAGCGCCTTTCGCCAGATCAGCGCCGTGGCCAGCGGGGTGAAGGAGCTGCGGGAGATCTTGACCGAAGCGCACGATCGCTTGACCGCCGAGGGCCGCAAGACGCTTCTTCTGGTCGACGAGATGCATCGGTTCAACAAGGCCCAGCAAGACGTGCTGTTGCCCGATGTGGAAGAGGGCGTCGTGGTGCTGGTGGGAGCCACCACGGAAAACCCTTTCTTTACGATCAACAGCGCCCTGGTCAGCCGGAGTCGTGTCTTCCAGTTCGAGCCGCTCACCGGGGAGCAGATCAAGATCATCCTCAAGCGTGCCCTGGCAGACGAGGAGCGGGGCCTGGGTGGATTCCAGGTGACCATGGACGAAGACGCCCTGGATTTCCTCGCCGAACTCAGCGACGGGGACGCCCGTCGAGCCCTTTCGGCCTTGGAGGTGGGGGTCCTTTCCAGCGGCGATGGGCCGGTCCACTTCACCCGAAAGCTGGCCGAGGAGTCCGTCCAACGCAAAGCGGTTCAATACGACCGTGACGGGGACGCCCATTACGATGCCATCAGCGCGCTGATCAAGAGCATTCGCGGCAGTGACCCGGACGCCGCCCTCTACTGGCTGGCCCGCATGCTCGAAGGCGGCGAAGATGTCCGCTTCCTGGCCCGCCGGCTGGTAATCCTGGCCAGCGAAGATGTGGGCAACGCCGACCCCGCGGCGCTGCCCCTGGCCGTGGCCACAGCCCACACCTGCGAACTGGTGGGGCTGCCTGAATGCCAGCTCACCCTGGCTCAAGCCGTCACCTACCTGGCCTGCGCCCCGAAATCCAACGCGGTGACTGTGGGAATCGGCCAAGCGAGACGCGACGTGCGCGAAGGCCGACTCCTTCCCGTGCCGGTCCATCTGCGCGACAGCCACTACCCGGGAGCCAGGCGGTTGGGGCACGGCGAAGGATACCAGTACGCCCATGACCACCCCGGCGGGATCGCTGCCCAGGACTACCTGGGCGTAGACCGCATCTACTACCAGCCAGTGGACCGGGGGTTCGAGCGCCAGTTGGCCGAACGTCTGAAAGCGATCCGCGCCTGCCTGAAAGAAGCGCGCCGCAGCTGAACGAACACCGCAACGCGGAGTACACAGGCTGTCAGCGGGGCCCGCCCCGGTATTTCAGCCCCGTACCGCCCAACCGGCGCCGGGATGTACCCGCCCACGCCGCCGGAAGAGGGGGGAGGTGTCCGGATGAGGTTTACTTGGCTTGGCCCGCTTGGTAGAATGCTCGACGGCATCACCCGTCCGGTTGACGGCTCAGGTGGTGTCGGTGACAATGGCCCGAGGCTTGGCCCGGCGCTGTTCCTGCTGGACAGTGGTCTATCGGGTGTCAAGCAGCCAGCAGGAAAAAACTGGCGACGACGCAAGCCGTTGCACAACGAAAACTTAGGCGCCGTAGCCAAGTGGCTAAGGCAGCGGATTGCAAATCCGCCATTCGCCGGTTCGAATCCGGCCGGCGCCTCTTTGGTCGGTACGCCGGCTGTCCGAGCAGGCCAGCCCCGTTTCAGCCAGGTGGCTGGAGCTGGGCTGTGGCTCTTTCTTGGCCTGGGGCTGGTGGGGGGGCGGGTGGCCGCAGATTGTCCGCGGGGGGGGGTCTGGTCAGCTGTCCGTGCCGGAGAGCTTTCAGGGCCGCTGGTCGCCCGAGCATCTTACAGCGTGATGAACTGGTCCAGTGCGTCGCCGGCCAGGGCCGAAGCGATCAAGCGGTAGACGGCATCGCTGTACTTGTATTGGCCGTGGGCGCGGATCTTGTGTTTGCAGTTGACGACCACTACGTTGGGCGAATGCGCGCGGATGTCGGCCGGATCCTCCGGGCCACTGAGGCCCAGGGCGGCATCCCATTGGGCGGCGGCGTAGGCGTACTTCAGGACGGCATCGTGGCGGGAATGGAAGACGAACACGCGTTGACAGTTCTGGGTGGCCCGATAGAAGGTCGCCCCCCGCTCGATCGATTCGTTGTCCACGGCCGCCGCCAGAAGGTAGAGTATCCGCAATGTGCCCCGGTCCAACTGATCCGCCGCTTTCAGCGCCACGCGTGCCCCCAGGCTGTGAGTCATCAAGTCGATCGCTTCGGCCCGGGGAGCCAGCCGCTGGAGGACACCGGCCAATCGCGGCGAGGCGGCACTGGAGCGCCGCTTGGCCAAATGCCACTGCCAGGGGGCATCGCCGCCCGGCCACGTATAGCCCAGGATGACGTCGTAATGGTCGGCCAGGTGCTCGTGGCATTTGCTCTCCACGATATGGTAGGCCCGCACCACGTCCTCGAATTCGTTGTTATACCCGTGCACGAGGAGCAAAACCCGCTTGCCGGCTAGCTCTCGTTTGAGCTCAGCCCAGGTGGTTCGGCGTCGCCGCGTTTCGCGGCCACCGACGATGGCCACTTCCCAGACGGTTTCCGTGCGCCCCAACAGGTGCTCGTTCTCCAGACCGCGCCGCGAACTGACGAAAAACATCCTCACAGGCTCCCGCTGTACACCCTGCCGGCCCCACGCGGCGTGGGTAATCGCTGACCGGATGGGGGTGGCGGGCGGCTATTCGATATACATTTCCTCTTCTTCTGCGCCGTGGATAGTGATCTCGCCCATGTCTTCCAGGTGGCGAATGACGTCCACGATCTGCTGCTGGGCTTGTTCGACGGTGGAGGCGCGCACGGGGCCAAGGTATTCCATTTCTTCCAGGAGCAGGTCGGCGGCCCGTTTGGACATGTTGTTGAGGATCTTTTGTTTCAGCTCTTCACTGGCGCCCTTCAGTGCCAGGGCCCATTGGGAGCTTTCCACGTTCTTGAGCACCGTCTGGATATCGCGGTCGGAGAATTTCACGATGTCTTCGAAGACGAACATCAGCCGGCGGATTTCTTCGACCAGCTCGGGGTCTTCCTGGGCCAAGTTTTCCAACAGGGCGCGTTCGGTGGCCCGGTCGATGACGTTGAGCATTTCCGCCACGCTGGCCACGCCGCCGGCCTTCTCAAACTGCTGGCTCATCACGCTGGCCATGCGGTGCTCCAGCCCCTTTTCCACTTCGCTGATGATCTCCGGGCTCGTCTGGCCCATGGTAGCGATGCGGCGGATCACCGACAGCTGGCGGTCCGGCGGCAGGCCACTCATCACTTCGGCAGCCTGGCCCGGGGGCAGGTGGGAGAGAATCAGGGCGATCGTCTGAGGGTGCTCGTCGATGAGGAAGGTCAGCAGGTTCTGGCTGTCCACCTTCTGGAGAAACCCGAAGGGCAGGGCCTCGATCGAATGGCGTACGTTTTCCAGCGTGGCACTGGCCGCCTTGCCCAGGGCCTGTTCGACCAGGCTCTTGGCCACCTCCAGCCCGCCGGTGCCGCCCACCATGGCGTTCGGGTTGGCCTGGGCAAACTCGCGGATCACCTGCTCCTGCTCTTCACCCGGCACGAACCGCAGCTTGGCGATTTCGATGGTCACCAGCTCGACCTGCTTGGGCGAGAGCTTGGTCAGCAGCTTGGCGGCCTGCTCGCGGGGCAGGCTCATCAGCAGGATGGCGGCTTTACGGACATCGGGCGACGACATGGCACCCTGAGGGACGACGACACGGGGAAGGTGTTCTACTCCAAGAAAACTCTAGCTTTCCCGGCCCACAAACCCGGGCGGATGGCCACACTTCGGTCGCGCTATCGGCACGTCAGGCCCAGACACTTGAGCGGTTTCCCGCCCAACCGGGCCGGCCCACACAGCCGGACACAGCCACAATGAGGGCAGTGGGCCCAGCTTCTGGAACGGCGGAATCTACCCACCAGGGAGAAAGACCGCCTGCGATCATGCCCCTCGAGGGCGATGGCACTGCCGGCCACAGCCAGCGGTCAGCGCGCCGGGGATCGGCCTTCAGAGCCCCTGGCTCCGCCAGACAGCCACCTGGCCCAGCCCTTCCTCCAGTTCGACCCGCACGGCCCCCGGGCTCAGCCCGCAGCGGCCCCTGAGCGATTGGATGAGCAGCTGACCAATATGGCGGGCCAGCAGCTCGGTGGTGGTGTTGGCCACCGGCAGGATCACGCAATCGTCCCGCGGGAAGACCCAACGGCGCCGGCCTAGTCGTACCGTCACCTCACACTCCTGTTCGGAAACCTCCAACCCCGGATGTTCGGCCGGCAGCATTACCCGGTGATCCAGCCGGCCGACGATCTCCCGCAGCAGGCTTTCGAGGGCCACGAAGTCGACCACGTAGTGGTTCTCATCCAAGGGGCCGGAGACTTCGGCCGCCACGCGGTAGTTGTGGCCGTGCAGCCGTTCGCACTGGTCCTTGCCAAAGGTGATGAAGTGGGCGGCGCTGAAGGCTAGCCTGTCGCTGGCGACACGAACGTGGAAGTGCTCCATGGTAGGACCCCCGGGCAATACCGACGGAAGAGTCTGTCCTCCAGGTCGAACCGGTATCCGCCCACGCCCCGCGAGCGCCGCGGCAGGGTGGGACAAGGTCGCCGCCCGTGGCGGTGGGCCGGGGTAAACG
>DQVB01000448.1 GCA_015661985.1 Planctomycetota bacterium
CGGGCGGCAGGCGCTGGGAACCGCGGCCTTCATCGACATCGATCAGGGCCACCTGGCGGCGAAGCAGTCCGACACCGGGCGGTGGATCGGCGTCGACCTCCAGGAAGCGGCTTCCCGGACAATCGGCCAACGCGGTGGCCCAGCTGTGTCGATAGGCCGGGTGGCCGTCCACTTGCACGAGGTTATGCACGCGCGTGGTGCGGTCGCCGGGCACCGAATACCCGGGCCGCTGGCCGCCGTCGACGGTGAAAGGCAAGCCGTGGGCCACCAGCTGCAGGTCGAGCGTGTCGTAGTGCTGGTGCCCGGTGCCGAAGCCGAGGCGCACATAGGCCGCGCGCCGGAACCGGGAGTCGTCGTGCTGGTGGCCCGTTTCCAGCACGGCGGCCCACATGGGCATCACGCGGGAGCGGTTCTCCAGCCATGGAGCACGCCTCTGGCGACCGGCGGCTCGTTCGATCTCGGCCCACTCCGCGTCGCTCTGGTCGGAGCGGCCCACGTAGTGGCGCAGGATGAAGGCGAACCGCGGGTCGCGGGTCCAGCGCCAGCCGTGGCGGGCGAAGCCCAGATCGCGGAGGGTGTGCCCCGGCGCCTTGTCCGGGCCGCAGACGTCGCCGATGCGCAGGAAATCGCCGCCGCCCACCACGTTTTCCAGTCGCCAATAGGCGTGGGCTACGGGTTTGGGATAGCGGCGCCGATCGGACAAGTCGAATCGCGGGTTGCCGCCAGCCTTCAAATACAGATCCAGCGCGGCGGCTACGCGCGCGGCCCCCTCCTGCTGCGCATAGTAGGTCGAGCCGACCACCTCGGTCCCTTCACGCGTGCAGCCGCTGATCATCACATCCTGCACACCCGCCACCGGCAAAGGATAGATAAAGGTGCGCGAAAAAAGCCACTCCATCCACGGGTCCGTCACCTGGCGATTGCCCGCCACGGCCGCCAGATTAGCGATATCCACCACGTCCGTATGGTAGTGGTATCGCATGATCCGCTTGGCCGTGGTCTGAACCAGGTAGACATCGATCAGTTCAACCAGGTCCTCGGGCGAACGAACCCAGGGGACGAAGCGCCCCACCGATTCGGCCAGCAGCCGGTTGGAACGGATCAGCGGGAACAGCTCGTCGTAATGGAACATGATCGGCTTGACGTACTGGGCGTAATGGGGCAGGAAGTAGGCCGCCGTAAACCTGCGGCGACAGCTGGCATCCCGGCCGAACGGACCGGGATCGTGGACCGTGTTGCTCAGGTATTCGGAGGGATCGAGGGTGGGAAAGGCATAGGCGAAGCGGATCAGCGTGATGGCCGCGTCGTGGGCGTCCTCAGGGTTGCCGGTGCGGCGGTAGCGATCCAGGAAGCGGCCCACGTCCAAGTAATACTGGCGATAAAGCTGGTGGACCCGGTTGCCGATGGGCGTCCACACGGCGCCTCGGTCCGGATGGTCCGGATCAGGGAAATACAGGCCGGCCCCGTCGTCCTTGAAGGGATACGGATCGGGCAAGGCTCGGCCGGTGCGGAGATCTTGGATGGTATGGACCAGGTTCAGCTTCGGGTTGGCCAGGAAAACGGTTTCCGGACGCCAGTCCGGCCGGCCCTGCATTGGGCCGGCCTGGTCCGGGGGCACCCAGCGGCCGTAGCGCTGGTGGATCTCTTCCCCGGTCAGTTGGTCCGAGCCCGCACGCACGCCGGCGATCGAACCGTAGCCGCCGTAGCCGGCGCCGATCGTGCTGCCTTGGGCGTTGACCGGCGGGAAGGCGTTCCAGATGGCCGCGTCGCGCTCGAGTCGCTCCTGGCGACTGAGTCGGGTGGTGGGCGATGGGGCCAGCCCTGTGTCACTGATGGCTTGTGTCTTGATCGGGCGGCGCAGTGTGCCGGCCAGCACGTCGTCCAGGCTGACGTTGTGCACCAGCAGTTCGACCTGAGAGCCGCGGTCGACGGCCAGCGTGGCCCGGTACCGTCGCGACTCGGGCGCATGGAAATAGAACTCGGCCACACTGTAAAACTCGTCGCAGTAGCCCAGGCGCAGCCGGTATCGCGAGGTGCCGCCCTCTGCCCCGTCGTTGACGGCCATCCGCATGAACAAAGGCTGCCGGAACGGCCGCAACTGTTCGGTACGCACGGCGCCGATGATGCGCACCACGTAAAGTCCGCGATCGAGGCGACCTGGATCGAGATCCAGTTCAGGCCCGTCCGCCGTCATACGCACCACCGGTACGGCCTGCGCGAAACGGCCGGTTGGTCGTGGCGGGGCGTGGCGCGGGACCCAATAGATCGGGGCGGCATACCGCTGGATGTCCTCAGGCCGTGCGCCGGGGATCTGCGGCGCCACGAAGTTCTTCAGCTGGCTCTGCCGGTCGAAAAAGCTCCGGATGGGCAAGTACTTCTGCATATAGGCCCGCCAGCGTTCCACCGACCCTTCGTAGAGGTTCCATTCCGGCGACTGGCCCTGCGGCCCCCACTCGCGATACCGGTGCCCCATGTCCTGGACCGCTTCGCCCGAGGCCATCAGCTCAGGGATGCAGCCGGGATAGCCCGGTGGCTCGCCGTGCTGCGTGGGGGCCAACGGCAA
>DQVB01000463.1 GCA_015661985.1 Planctomycetota bacterium
TAAGAATGCAGTGGACGAACTCAAGCGCGCGGTAGTTGATGAACTGCTCCGTGGCTCTTCTGATGCTGCAAGGTCGTTTCCCTGGGCAGGGATGTATGAAGAGTGGTTCTTCGAAGCCGACCTATGGAAGAGCGGCGATCCGTTTCCGTGGAACGACGCTGCGCCGAAGGGCTGCCGGGAGGTGGCGAAACTGTTCGCTCGCAGGTGGAACCCCTCGCAAGATATTCAAGACGCGGCCGAAGAGATGAAGCGGCAGCTTGCTCGATGGAAAGTGTGGGGAATCGACGACGAGGACGTGGTCCTGCGGCCATGGTTCGTCGGCCGCTGTTTCCTCGAGTTCCTCTCTCAGAAACACTTTTCGGAACAGGAGCAAAAGGAGCTGGATGCTGAAGGAAGCCTGTACTGGCTGTTGCTGAAGCGTTTGCCGAGCGGTGAAGAAGTGCAGCGACTCTGGGAACCGCTCGCCGACAGCAAGGCGCCGGGAGAGCTTACTTCCGACGATCTCTGGAGCCCGGTCCGCAAGGGGCTGATGAACCTGGCGGAGAAACTACAGGTCGAAGGGAGGGCGTGGGGCAGTGACGCCGCGCTTGTGCAGAAGATCGGCAATGCCCTGCGGCATATCGGGCAGCGGACGACGGAGAAGGCGAGGTACGAGCAGGAGGCGGAAAGGCTCGATGCCAATCTTCGGAAAGTGAAGGTCGGCAACCCGGACCGTCAGCAGATGCTCGAGAAACTAACTGAGATTGAACGGGAAGTGGGTGCGATAAATGGGTGGTTGGCGCAACGTTTGCGCTGCCCGCCCGATGAATTACCAAACAACACCACGATTGAAAGTAAAAACGAGCGGTGTAACGAGCTGTGGAAGCGTCTGACTGGTGAGAACGGGGGCCCGCGCCGGCAAGAAAAGGCGCGGCCTTGAATCGCTGGAGGCCTGGTTCATGCGGACTCGTCTAGTAGTGTGGGTTATTGGGTTGGTCGTGGCCGGTTACGCTTCGGGGGTGTGTGTGCCATCGGGTTCGGAGCGCGCCGGGGAGGCAGGTAGCAGAGAGGGAACGAGTTCAACGGCCGTCAAGGTCCGCTCCGATGTCCCGGCGGCCGAGGTGTATCGGCAGGTTCGCTCGCTGGCCGAGGAGTGGCTGGAGGGGCGAGTTCCAATCCGCTGGCAGCGGCCGCCGAATCGGGACGCGGCTTTGGCCGAGTTTGCCGCCTTTCGGCAGCGCGTGGCCGTGATAGAGGACTCCCGTTCTCTGATCCCTGTTGGCGGTTCGTCGCAGCAGTCCCGCATGTTTGCCCCCTGGGCTCGGCTGAAGGTAAACGGGGTGCGGGTCCCTGCGGAGACCGACGCGGCCAGCGGCCCGCGGGGAGGGCCGGACCAGGAAGTGGTTCTAGGCACAGGCGAATTGGTCCTGGAAGCGGTCGACGCCACCCTGCCGGATCGTGCCGGCGTCGGATTCAGTCTCGTCCGCTATTACCGCTCAAATCTGGATTACGACGGACCGCTGGGACCTGGATGGGACCACAATTGCAACCAGCGGATCATCGCCCGCGGCCATGGCAGCAACTGGAAAGAACTTGTCTGGTACACCGGCAGGAACGCCATCCATTTTCAGCGCAAAGGGGATGCTTGGGAGCCTGAGGCTGGGGCTTTCTATCGGCTAATGGTGGAGGGGAAGAGGATCGTCATCGAGACGCCTGAGCTCATGCGGCTGTTCTTCGAGCCGGCCCAGAGGCAGCCGCCGGGGCGCGGCCGGTGGCGGCTTGCCGCGGTGGCCAGCCGACATGATCAGTGGCGCGCAAATGTCTTGAAGTTCCGCTACTGGCCCGGCACCAACGTGCTCATGGGCATTGAGGACCCCTACGGGAACCGGGTCCGATTCTTCCACAACTCCCAGGGCCGACTTGTCGGTTTGCAGTGCGCCGATCTGTTCGTGCAATACCACTACGATGAATCGGGCAGGTTAAGCGAAGTCAGCGTGCCAAAAGTCGCCGTGCAGTTGGCTCGAACTGAACAAATCGCCTGGCAATATACTTACGTGACCGGCAGCGACGGCCGAAGCTGGCTGCGCAGCGTGGCTTATCCCGGTGAATTGGCCGAGCGTGTTTACGAATACCAGTTGCAACCAGATGGGCCGGCCTATGGTCGCGTGATAGAAGCGGCGCTGCGGTCCAAGCGTAACCTGGAGAGTCCAACGGAGGCGATGTGGAAGTTCGCATATTGTGAGCCGGCTCGGGGTGTGCGCAAGCTCGTATACGAACCTCCCCCGATGCTCCCGGCCGAGGAATGGTGGTTTCCGGCAACGAATGCCCCAGCGGCCTGCTATGCTTCACAACGTTCCATACCTTCCCGTGGGGCCACTTGGCAGTGGAAGCACAATGCTGCGGGGCAACCGATTGAAGAGCGAAGGCCACTGGGTGGGATATCGCGGTGGGAGTATGATTCGGACAACCCAGACCCGCGTTTCCGGGGCATTGTGTTGGCCGAACGAGAACTTGCCCGGCCGCACAACAATCCGCTTCCGATCGTGGAGAAAGGTGTCGAGTGGGAGTATCACACGCAGATCGCAGTGCCCGTCAAAGTGCGATGGTACGAATGCGCCAGGGACGGCACCAAGCGAGTTCTACAGAGCACCGAGTATCGCTATGACGCATCCGATCTGGAGATCGTGTGGGAGCGTACGGGCGATCGAGTTGTGCGCACCGTGCGCAACCGGTACGGGCTGCCGGTAGTGCGCTGGGACGGGCGAGGATGTGCGACGGTCTACCGATATTATGAGCGATTTGCGATCGGCCATACCGCTGCGCGGCATGGGGGGTTGACCGCAGAGGTACTGTCCGATGCCCCGGCCAGCGCTATGGACGCGGCCCTACGCGCTGTTGGGCGAGAATCGATCAAGCGTCCGGCGCGAAAGGCAGAGGGGGACGCTTGTGCTCGCATCAGCCGCTATCGCTACGACCGTTTGGGGCGGCTGGCTGGAGAGGAATACCCGGGGCATTCGCTGGTGCGGCTGTGGAACAAACTCGACCAGGTGCTGGCCGTTCTGGACACGCGCTCCGACCTGACCATTTACGACTACGATCAAGCTCTCCGCCGTGTCAGCCAGTGGCGGAGAAGGCTGCAATTGCCAGCAGCGAAATACCTTGGCGAACGTCGGGCGGACGCAGAAGGCTTTTTCGAAGTTCAGAAATTCAGGTACGACCCCTTTGACAGGCTTGTGGTTTGGAACCCCACCGTTGAACGACTCGGTATTGGGCGTACAGAACTTCCGGAGGTTCGTTATGTATACCACCCTTCCGGTCAACTGAAAAGAAGGGTCGATCCGAGCGGCAGGTCTGTTTTGTTCGAGTATGACGAACAGACAAGATGGCGGCGCCGGATCCGGCTGATAAGCGCATCGGACCAAAAAGATGCCCTCACGCTAAGCAGCGAAATGATCTACGATGCTGAGGGATTTTTGATCAGTTGGCGCGACGCGCGCGGTGAGAAGCATAGTGCGAAGCCGGACGGGTTCGGCCGCCCCTTTGCTACGACTCGACCGGACGGTGTAACCTGGCGCGGCTCTCTGGACGGGCTGGATCGCCTCGTCGAGGAACGCTTGCAGTCACCCGACGGAAGAACTCTCAAAGAGGCGATCTATGAATACGACAGCTCGGGCCGGTTGCTGAAACGTCTTGTGCATCGGCTAGGGCTCGATGAGGAGGACAAATCCGTCGGTGAGTGGCTCACGGCTGAAGAGTATGAGTATGATTGCGAAGGGCATGTCGTGGCCAGCCGCTCCTATCGCCAAGGCGCCTGGACACGGTTCGGCTATGACGGCCTGGGGAGACTCCTGTGGCGTGAAGAGCCGACCGGTGACCGGTGGGAAGCATTCTTCCGCGGTGATTTCCTGTACATGGAAGCCGAGCGTTTTAAGGCCGTCGACGCGCGCGGAGAAGAGGCGGTTTGGACCACTCACAGAGTGTTCTTACGGGATGACCGGGGCCAGCCGTGGTGTACCATTCCTGTCGGCCATGATGGCACCGTCGGTCTGGGGCGCGCAAACGTCACTCAGATGGATCACGCGGGCAGACCGATACTTGAAGCGGTACCCGGGTTGAATGCCACCTACAGGTTTTACAACACCCTGGGCCTCCTCGAACGCGAAGTTGTCAGGGAAACAGGAGGAGGCGCCGAGATTATCGCTCAAACGCTCAACCAATACGATCCTGACGGGCTGCTGGTCCGCCGTGAGACCTATAACGAGCCACTGGTTTTCTCCCGGACCCCGGAACGTCCCGATCTTGTACAGGTCCGGCGCGAAAAAGTTCCTCAGGTTTATGAGCTGCAATATGACGGTTTCCGACGACTCGCCAAGGAGATGTTTCCTGATGGACGA
>DQVB01000053.1 GCA_015661985.1 Planctomycetota bacterium
CACCGGCCCCGCCGAAGGCCCCACCGCCGAAGCCGCCCTGGAGTCGGGCCGCTTCCTGGCGAGCGATTTCCTGCCGTTCCGCTTCGGCCAACAGCCGAGCGTTGATCGGATGGGTGTCCGGCCGGGAGGCGAAGGTGATGCTCGCTGTGGTGCGGAAGGCCGGTTCCCGCGGGGCGCCTCGGAAGAAGGCATGGATCGGATCAATCGGCCAGGAGAACCGCTCCAGCAGTGTGGTTTGGAGCATGGCCAGGCTGAGTTCGGCCGCCACGGGACGGCCTTGGGGGTCGGTGGTGGTGAGGGTCACTTCCACCGGATCACCGGGGCGGAGCGGCCCGGCGGCTTCTCCCTTCTTCTTGGCGGCCAACGTCACCTTCAGCTGCCGCTGGACGGTGAACGGGCTGGAGGCCTCGTGGAACCGCCGCGGCGGTTTCCGGCCCGGTTCGGCCGGGCGGGCATCGGTCATCACGGCCACGGCCAGTTCGAAGTTGGGGGCCAGATCGGCGCCGAACGAAACAGGCAGTTCATTGGGGCCGTTCTTGAGCGGGACGAGCCGGTAGTGCAGGATCCGCGCCCCCTGGAAGGTGACCAGGGCCAGTGCCGGGTCTTCTCGCCAATGCAATGTCACCTGGGCCGTATCGCCGACGTGGTACGTGTGGCGATCGGCCAGGATGCGGAGGCGGACTTCATCGTCGGCGTCGGAGATTTCCAGCGGGAGCGTCCCCCAGACGGCCCGGCCAAACCGATCGGTCCCCTCGACCCGGACCAGGTAGCTGCCCCCCTCGTCCACCTGGAGCGTCTTCCGGGCGATCCCTTCTTCGGCCGACGTTTCCAGGGGATGCGACTGTACCTCCCGTTGGCCGACCTTCCCTTCGACCGTGGTCCGTTTCAATAGCCGCAGCGTGAGCTTGCGGCTGGCCGGCTTGCCCTCCGCGTCGTAGGCCCTGGCGGTCACCTCGAAGCTCTCCCCGGCCAGATACACCGACCGCGGCGAGGTGACGTCGATCCCGAATCCCTGGGTGGCCAGAAAGAAATTGCGGGTCACCTCCAGATTCCGTTCCGCGAGGGTCGCCACCAGGGGCAGGACCTGGGACTGGCTGAAATCGCGGGTCGCCAGCGCGAAATGCACCAGTCCGTCTGCGTCGGTCTTGGCCGTGTGGGTGCGGCCGCCGGCCAGGCGATAACGGATTTCCTTGCCGGCCAGGGGAGTGCCGTAGTCGTAGGCCGCGCGGATCGTTCCTTCGATAGTCTCGCCCCGGTAGTAGACACTCCGGGCGGATTCGATCTGAAGGCGGACCGGTTGGATCGGGTAATCGTGCACGCGGAACTGGCCCTGGTAGCTCCTGCCGGTCTCATCGCGAACCAGCACGCGGTAGTCCCCCGGCGCGCCGGTCGATGGAACCGGGAAGTGAGCGTTGAAGGTCCCGAAGGCGTTCAAGGCGACCTGCTGCTGCCACAGCAGCCGGTTGCGGCTGTCCAGCACCTCGAGCGTGTAGGACTTGCCCTCTTCGATCCGGTAGGCATCTTCGACGGCACGCCGGAGGCATCCGCGGACCTGCACTTGTTGGCCAGGCCGGTAGACGGGCCGGTCCGTGTAGAGGTAGCCCTTGTCGGTCAGGCCCTGGGCGACGTTGATGCCTTCCAGGCCGAGGGCGGTGGAGGCCACATGCCCGTCGGCGATGGCAAACACGCGGAGCTGGCCGGCCGCCTGGAGCTCCGCCGAGGCCATGCGGAAGACCCCGTCCTGATCGGTGCTTCCTTCGGCAAAGATCCGCGTCCCGTCGGACAGAAGCACGCGGACACCGGGCCAGGGCTTCATCGTCCGCATGTTTTCGGCGAAGACGAAGACTTCCTCCCGCGAGCTCTTCATCACCAGATCCACATCGCTTTGGAGCACAAGGGCGGTGGCCTCCATCGTGGGCCCGGCCACGGTGACCGCCATCGCCCCGGGCCGCTTCGGGTCTTCAACGGGGATGTCAATCAGGTTTTCCCGTTCCTCATAGGGCCGGTAATCGGGCACGGTGAACTCGAAGCTTTTGTCCGGGTCGATCAGGGCGATATCCAGTCGTTCGATGCCGTCGGCCCGGTGCATCTTGCGGAAATAGGTTTCCAGATCGATGGGGTAGAGCCGGCAGATGACTTCGGGGAGGTTCCTGCTGATCACTCGGATTTGGGGTGTTTCGTCGGACCGGAAGACCCGATCGACGGCGACGACCAGGGATTTTGCGGTGAGTCGGGCGATGGCCTGTTGGGCCTGGTTGTAGTGTTCGCCCGCGGGAACCTGGCGGTAAGCTTCCAGGGCCTCTTCGAACCGGCCCAAGTCTTGCTCCAGCGTCTTGGCGATGGCCAATTGGGCTTCAGCGGCTTCGGGGGAATCGGGATATTTCGACACGGCGCGGCGCCACTGGGCCAGGGCCTCGGCCCATTTCTTTTCCCGGTGGTACATCGTGCCGAAGCGGAGCCGGATCCGGGGGTTGCGGGGATCGAGGGGGTATTTGGCCAGGAATTCGGACCAGAGCTGGCGGGCCCTGTCGTACTGTTCGGCCCGGAAGGCCTCTTCGGCCATGAGGTATTCGGTGGCCATCACCGCTCGCTGCACCACGCCCCAATCCTCATGGGCCGGGTGTTCAGTCAGGTACCGGCGCCAGGTGGTCAAGGCCTCGGTGAGCCGGTCCTGGACCTGGTAGGATCGCCCCAGCAGCACCAGCGCCTCGGGCACCTCTTCGCGCTCGGCGTACTGCTTGTCTTCCAGGAAGCGGCGGAGAACCTCAATCGCCTCATCCTGGTGGCCTCGATGAAAGTACCCATTGGCCAGATCCAAGAAGGCCCGACCGGCCTGCGGGTGGGACGGGAAACGTTTCAGGAATTCTTCCAGCGAGGCCGCGCCGGCGGCCAGCTGGTGATCGTTCTCCGGTTTGGGGAAATGCCACGTCTCGGCCAGGTGGAACAGGGCGTCGGCGATGCGGGGGGACGGCGAGTCGTGATATTCCGCCAAGAGATCCTGCCACACGCGGCGGGCCTCGCCACCCGCCCCTTTCTCCACGTGGCATTGGCCCAGGCGGTAGGCGGCCTCCAACGCCTCAGGCGCGTCCGGATGATCCGCCACCAAGCGCGTGTATTCCGCAATGGCCTCATCCAGCTTTTTCAGTTTCTGGTGGCACTGGGCGATCCGCAGCTCGACTTCGATCCGTTTCTCGCCCGTCAGGCCCGCATCCAAGGCACGCTGGTAACCTTCCAGGGCCTTGGTGTAATCGGGCGGCTCATCTTCTTCGGCAGGCTGGAAGAAGGCGTCGGCCAGTTCCAGGTAGATCTTGGCGATCTGCGCTTTTCGCTCGTCGCCCAACAGGTATTCCGCCTCGGCCCGGTAGATCTCCTCGGCCCCGCGGAAGTCGCCCTGGCGGGCTTTGGTCAGGGCCGCGGCGAACCGGGCGCGGCGGGACCAGCGGCTTTTGGAGAATTCGGTCTGCAGCTGGCCGAAGGCGGCCACCGCCTCTTCGTGGCGGCCGGCCAGCTGGAGGGCGCGGCCCTCGAGGTACTTCAGGTAGTCCCGCGGGGCGCCCTCGGCCTGGCTGGCGGCCCGAATCGCCTCGATCGCCGCCGCGTAATCCCGGTCTTGCATCGCCCGGCGGATCGCCCCATCCACCGCTGGCGGTTCCCGTGCCGGTTCGCCGTCGGCGGAGAGAGGTCCTGCGAGGGCCGGGATCACAAGCCACGTCCACAGGCAGGCTAGCCAGCCGGCCCGGGCGGGGAGCCCCAGGCCATGTTCACGCTCCGTGGGCGCGCAAGCAAAGCGGGCACAGTTCATCGGAAGGCCTCCTCTGTTCGGTGGCATCGCAAGATTCGCCTGGTCGTCAGGACGCGTCGCTACCTTCGGCTTTCCGCCGCCGCTGATACTGACGGGTGGACGGCAATGTTCAACAGGACGACCGAGCGGGCGGACGGGTACGCCCTCTCGGGGCTGGGCGTCATCGTGTCGATCGCAGGTTCCCATGCTCCAGCCCCGCCGCCCCGGCTTCGTCTCCCATGGCCCGAGGGGATGGCCGAGGAACGCGCATCGTCATCCAGCGCTCTCCCTCTATTGTGGTCCACCAACTCAGAAACGGCCAGCAGCCTGTTCGAGAAAAGCATTGTCTACCCCAGCGTTGCAGGAAACGCAGGATGGGCGCTCTTGCCCGTCAATCATGGGCTCGACCGGCGACTCCCGGCAGTGCGGCCGTCGAAGCGGAGGTGGCGCGGCAGGCGGACAGCGATCGCCGGATTGGGTACGGTGGGAGAGAGCCCGTTCAACGGCGAGCCGCAGGCGTCGGCTGCGGGCATCATGTGGTCCGCCACAGTGCAGACGCCTTCGGCTTGCCGTTCAACGAGCGGTCGGTTACGGCTTGCCCAGGGTGCGCTGGGGCGACGTTGGGCTGCGGAGTGTAATCGCTTCACGGTAAACGTCCATCCCCGAGCCAGCGCGGGCTCTGACGGGCGATGAACCCATCCGACACGGCAAACGTTCACCGCCCCCTGCACCGTGAACGGATACCTGTGGTCCGGCGCAGTTTCGGCGATCGCGACTAATCGACGAGCGCGTAGAACACGTTGCGCCGGCGCGGCACGAAGCCGGCCTGTCGGATGGCGGATCGGATCTCCGCCTCGGTTGTACGGAAGTGCGTGCCCGCGGCGGCCACCACGTTTTCTTCGATCATGAGGCTTCCCATGTCGTTGGCCCCGAAGCGCAAGGCCATCTGACCGATCTTCAACCCCTGCGTAACCCAACTGGCCTGGAGGTTGGGGAAATTGTCCAGGTAGAGGCGGCTCACGGCCAGTGTTCTCAGGTAATCGGCTGCTGTGGCGGTGCCGAGATCCTCCAGGCCGGTGTTTTTGGGTTGGAAGGTCCAACAGATGAAGGCCGTAAAGCCGCCCGTTTCATCTTGGACGCGGCGGAGGCGATCCAGGTGTTCGATGCGATCGGCCAGCGTTTCTACGTGGCCGAACATCATGGTGGCCGAGCCTCGGCCTCCCAAGGCGTGCCAGCGGCGGCAGACGTCCAGCCACCCGTCCGCGGAGACCTTGCAGGGACTGATCCGGCGCCGCACGCGGTCCACCAGGAT
Organism: Planctomycetota bacterium; assembly: GCA_015661985.1. Taxonomy (GTDB): domain Bacteria; phylum Planctomycetota; class Planctomycetia; order Pirellulales; family Thermoguttaceae; genus SZUA-1497. The sequence goes on from DQVB01000053.1 coordinate 5,094, forward strand.
CTCGGCGCCTCCGCCGGGGAGGCTGCCCAATCCCGCGTCGCGGAGGCGGGTCAGGACCGCGGTCACGGACAGGCCGGAGATGGTGGCCAGGTGATGGATTTCGGCCGGCCCGAAGCCGTGGATATTCATCCCTGGATAACGGGTACGGATATCGCGGAGCAGCGCTTCGTACCATTCCAAGTCCAGGTCCGGATGCAGGCCGCCTTGCAAAAGAATCTGGTCGCCGCCCAGGGCGATCGTTTCGTCGATCTTCCGGAAAAGTGTCTCCCGATTGATCACGTAGGCGTGGGGATCTCCCGGGGGGCGGGAAAAGGCGCAGAACTGGCAGCCGCCTACGCAGACGTTGGTGTAATTGATGTTGCGGTCGATGTTGTACGTGCGGTAAGCCTCGGGGTGCAGCCGCCGGGTGACGGAGTCGGCCGCCTGACCCAGGGCCGCCAGGTCGGCGTGGGCCAGCAGCTGGAGCCCCTCTTCGGGCGAAAGTCGCCGGCCGCGGGCCGTCTGCTCCAGAAGTCGGTCGATGGGCAGCACGTTACGATTTCCCCGTTACCAAACCGAGTTGCGTGGCCAGCTGGGCAAAGGCCTCCAGCCCGCGCCGCTCGCGCCGGCCCAACCGATACCGCAGGTTGAGGGTCAAGTAGGCCAGGCAATCGGCTGTGCCCATGCCCAGCCGCCCGGATTCGTCCCGCGCGATCTGCTCGATCCGTGCCACACCCTGGTCACGGGCGGTAGAGAAGACGTCGGCCAGTCCCGCTGCGTCAAACCCCGCACGAGCAGTCCACATGGCGAACACGAAGGGCAGGCCGGTCCACTGGCGCCACAGCTGGCCCAGATCCCACACGAAGTGGAATCGGCCGGTGTCCAGCCGCATGGCCCGATCGCCGATCACCACCACCCCCTCGGCTTGGCAATCCTCCACCGCCGCGCCGATTGGAAACGTGCAGATCTCGGGCACCACACCGTAGCGGTGGGCCAAAACGATGCGGGCCAACGCGGCGCTGGTGCGAGAACCTTCGTCCACGGCCAGCCGGCGGATCCGCTCCACCGGGCAAAACCCCACCAGCTTGACGCTCCGCACTGGGCCGTCACAGGCCACACAGGCGTCAGAAACCACAACCCAGTCCGACCGGCGCACGGTTTCGATGGACGGCACCAACGCCACGTCCAGCCGGCCGCAGGCCAGGCCGTCGGCCAGGCGGCTGGGCAAATCGACACTGATCCGGGCTTCGGGCAGGAGGCTGGCCAGACGCCAGACCAGCGGCTTGGCGTTCAGATAACCCACGGCCCCGATGCGGAGCCCTCGTCTCGCCTGGTTCGCCCTGTTTGCCACGGGAAACTCTCCTTCCTCCTGGCCCGGAAACCCTACAGTCTACCCCGACGTTGCGGAAACGAAACGCAGGATGGGGATCCTTGCCCGCCAATCATGGGCTCGACCGCTGAGGCCGGCTGGTCGGACAAAACTCACGGTTTGTGACATCTACAATGCCCAGGTTCAGGTTATTGGGCCTTTCGTCCCATCTTACGACACGCAGGAATGTCCATCCTACCCGCTTCCTCGGACCGGGGGGCTCCCGCTTTGCCTCGGTGTCCCATGGCCCCACAGACGACAGGACTGGAGACCTTCGGTCGCTGCTGTGGGCTGGTCAGCAGACGGAGGCCAGCCCACAGCGGGGTCCGGGAGACCAGCTCACAACGGAGAGGCTGCTGACGGCATGCGCGGACCGCCCTGCCCTGCCCATTTGACCCTTGCCCGTGGAAAGCTAGGGTTGATTTGGCCCCTGAAGACTTTCCCCAAACCTGTCGAGCGCCCGGCGTTGGCTGCCGGGCGCGGTCGATCGGACCAGTGAGCAGCCATGCGAGATCCATCCAGCGACGATCTGTTGACCCGACTGACCAGGAAACTCGAACGAATCGAACCGGAGGACCCATGGGCTGCGGTGGCGGCGACCGAGCCGGATCATGACGAGCCGAGCGAGGAGCCGCCCGGCCACGTCGATCCGCAGCGGGAAGCGGCCTTGCAGCGCGCCTACCGACGGGCTTCCCGGCCGTCGCCCGTGGTGGACGACCTGGGCGAGCTGGCCGACGAGGATTTCGTGCCCAGCGAGCCCCAGTCGCTCAGGGAGGCGGAGCTGACGGACAGCGAGGTCGAGGCCCTGGTCCTGAAGTTCCTGTTCGCTCGGGGCGACGCCACGGGGCGGGACATTGCCGATCAGGTGAAGCTGCCATTCATCTTGCTGGACCCGCTGCTGCGCGAGATGAAGAACAGCCAGCTGGTCGTCCATCGCGGCTCGGCCCCGATGAACGACTTCCGCTACCAGCTGACCGACCTGGGGCGCGAGCGGGCCCGCCGCTTCGCGGACCACTGCACCTACTTCGGCGCCGCCCCGGTCTCATTGAAGGACTACATCGCCAGTGTGGAAGCCCAATCGCTGACCCGCCAGAATCCCACCCCGGAGGACCTGCGCCGGGCCTTCCAGGACCTGGTGCTCAACCAGCGGATGCTCGACCGGCTGGGTCCGGCCATCAACTCCGGCCGCGGGCTGTTCCTCTACGGGGCGCCGGGCAACGGCAAGACGAGTATCGCCGAGCGAGTCACCGGCGCTTTCGGCAAGACGATTTGGGTGCCCCGTGCCCTGGGGGTCGATGGCGAGATCATCCGCTTGTACGATCCCATCGTGCACGATGAAGCGCCTCTGGAGGGTGGCCGCGGACTGCTGGATGCCCGCAAGATCGACAAGCGCTGGGTCCGCATCCGCCGCCCCACCATCGTCGCTGGCGGAGAGCTGACCATGTCCTCCTTGGAGGTAACCCTCAACACTTCCACAGGTATCAACGAAGCTCCGCTGCAGCTGAAGAGCAATTGCGGCACCCTGGTCATCGACGACTTCGGCCGCCAACGGATGGCTATCGACGAACTGCTCAACCGCTGGATCGTGCCCCTGGAAAAACGCTTCGACTTCCTCAACTTGCCCAACGGGAAGAAGATCCAAGTGCCCTTCGACCAGCTGATCGTCTTCTCCACGAACATGGAACCGCGGGAGTTGGTCGACGAGGCGTTCCTGCGGCGTATCCCCTACAAGATCGAGGCCATCGATCCGACCGAGGAGGAATTCCGACACCTGTTCAAAGTCATGGCCCCCCAGTTCGGCTTCGAGTACAAGGACGAGATTATCTCGTATCTGATCG
>DQVB01000411.1 GCA_015661985.1 Planctomycetota bacterium
GGCCGGTCCGCCCGGCGAGTGACGTCCACCCACGCCTCGATCTCGCCAGACGAAGTGGGCGAGAACACAAACAGCTCGTTGCCCGCCTGCGCGCCTCCCACCGTTCCGACACACAACCAGAACAACGCTATGGATCGCATCGCCCAAATCTCCCCCTCATTCCAGTCACCGTGGACCGTCACCCCACGATCGCCTTTCACGCGTTTGCGTCGCTGCCCTCAGCCCTCAGCTCGTGCGCCAGCGCCCCGGTATGGTCCCGGCACGGGGGAATCCCATGGTGGTGATCCCTGAGGCCACTCCCGGAGCCGGCGTACTCCGTGGCGTCAGTCGGCCGCCTCCGATCGACTTCGTACGGGCACTTCCCAGAGCGGCGTGGGGAGTTTTTCGCTGGTCAAGTAGAGCGTCTTGCCGTCCGGGCCGTAGCAGATCGACTCGCCCTGCACGCGCGGCGGCATGACGATCCCGCGCGGCGGCCGTGCGAAGGCTTGGCCCCACGGCTCGCCGGGTTGGCGGGTGAACTCATAGGCGTTCAGGTACGTCACCAGGATCGCGCGACGGCCGTCCGGCGCGATGTCCATGCCGGTCACCAGCCCCACAGGCACCGTGGCGATACGGCGGGCCACCAAGGCCTTCTTCGTCGGCGTCTCAGGCCATGCCAAGGCGTAGACGTAGGAGCGCACGTCCAGCTCCTTGGTGACCAACAGCACCGTGCGGTCCGTCGGGTCCACGGCCACCGCCTCGCAATCGCGGTGGTCGTCTTCATAGCTGTAGAAGATCGTCTGCAGGACGGGCACCACCGCCGGCGTCACTCCCCGTTGGCCGTCCACGGCCGGCTCTTCGATCACGTGCAACATCTGCACGGCAGCCGCCCGCCCGTTGTTGCCCACATCGCAGACCAGAAGATAGCTCTTGCCCTTCCAACGGAAACTGGCGATATCCTCCCAATCGTAGGCCAACACACCTTTCAGCCGGCAGGAGCCCAAGTCGCGGCCTTGGCGGTCCAGGGCGTACAGCCGGGCATCGTCGCCCGAGTCATTGTGTGTCCAAAACATCCCCGGCGTGCGCCGGGAAGGGGCCAAACCGCTGCTTTCGTTGATGCGGCGGTTGGCCAGCTCGGCCAGCTTGCGCGGCGTCCCATAGGAGATGGCGCCGGGCCGGTTCTGCGAAGCCACTGCTTCCTGGTTTTCATTCTCGCCCAATGCCTCGACGTAATCCCGATCTTGCGGGCTCAATTCCTCCAGGCGTACTTCAAATGTCTCCCCGTCCACTCCCCGCAACCACACGCGTCCTGAGCCGCGGCCCACCAGTTCCGCCTCCACGTGCAGTTGGCCCGTCCGGTCCGTCCACGTACGGACCTGAGCCGCCGAGACGCCGGTCCAGGCGAATACGAGCACCATCAGACACGCCCTTGCCCCAGGCCGGCTGAAAACCATCGCGTAACTCCTCGCAGAAACGGTCGGCACGGCGCCCGCGGAACTCCTCCGCCTGCCCCCTGACGTGGGACACGCTTCCAGCCTGTCACCCCCAACCCGAAAGATGCGCGGCACGCGTGGTAACACTCTATTGCACCTCCTCGGCGAAGTAGCGGGCCGTGAGCCGCTGGCCCGTGGCCCGCCGGACAAACGCCGGCCAAGGCACCGCCGCGCCCGGCCGGAACACCTTTTGGCGCAGGAAATCGCCGAACTGGCGATTGCCGGTAAAATCCAGCTCGGCCGTCGGACCCTGATGACCGGCCAGTTGGGCCAGTCTATGGCGCAGCTGGGCCGCGAACAGTTCCCCCAGCATGTAGTTGTGATAGTAGACCGGGGCAATGGTGAAATGCGGTTTGGCCGCCCAATCGGGTCGGTTCCGTTCCGGCGGCCGCTTGAGCCGTTGGAATCGCTCCTTGTAGTCCCACCAGAGGGCATTGAGCTCGCGGTCGGGATCCTCGTACAGGTCCCTTTCGAAATGGAGCATGACCATGGTCCAACGGGCGAAGATCAGCTGTTCCCGCTGCCGTTGGCGGAGGATGGCTGGGGCCACTTCATCCACACGGCGGGGATCGGCTCCCGCATAGGCCATCATCCAGGAGGGGGTCTTGGCCAGGGCCCCGAAGAGCATGGCCACCCCTTCGGTGGTGAAGATGTGGGCCGGCTCGCGCAGGTTGTAGGGCAGCCGACGGTCGATGTTCAAGTCGTAGACGGCGTGTCCTTGTTCGTGGAGCATGGTGTCCATCCATTCCGCCGTGGGCTTGATGTTGCACAATGTGCGCACGTCTCCGGCTCGGTCAATGCTGACGCAGAAAGCGTGCTGGTCCTTCCCCTCGCGCTCAAACAGGTCGCTCCGCTTGAGAACCTCGTCGATGGGGAGCCCGACGTCCTGGTAGAATCGCCGGGCGATCTCGACGATCTGTTCTTTGGTCTTGTCTTTGTAGAACTCATCCAGGTCCACGTGGGGCGAAGGTGGAGCAGCCTGGAAGAAGGGGTTGTCATAGTGCCAGGGCATGATCTGGTCGGCCGAGATGCCGAAGCGTCGGGCCAGTTCACGGTCGAGCTGTGCCTTCATGCGGGCAAAAGGCTCGCGAGTGAGCTGTTCCAGCTCGTCGAAGATCGCCAGCAGTTGGTCGGGGTCATGTTCCTGGAGCGTGATGGACATCTGCCAGTAGTTGTCGAAGCCCAGCCGCTTGGCAGCTCGGTTGCGCAGTTTCGCCAGGCGGACCAGCTTGTGGGCCACCACGCCGCCGACCTGTTTGAGCGCCTCCCAGATCTCCCGGCGGCGGGCCGAATCGTTCTCCTGGCGGAGCATCTCCAGCAGTTCGTTGTTCGTCCGCTTCTCGCCGTCCAGTTCCGCCCGGTACGTGTTGAACAGCCGTTCGATCTCGGTGGACAGATCGACCATCTGTTTGAGCAGATCGGGCGGCAGCTGGTTGCGCTGGTAAGCCAACTTGGCCAGCTGGAGTGCCCGGGCCTGGAGCGGCGACAGCCGGTCGGCCGACTTCGTCAGTTCGACCAGTTGCCGGTATACTTGTGGGTCGCTGTGGTAGCGGCGCAGCGCGAGTGAAGCGGCCGCCGCAGCCTCGAAATCCTCTTTCTTGCCCGAATTGGCCGCTCGCCATTGAGCCAAGTTGGCGCGGCGCTCCAACCGGGCCAGATCGGCTTGGTATTTTTCCAGGAACGCTCGAGCTGCTCGGCGCACGTCGCCGGACTCCTCAGCCGCCATGACCGGGCCGCGGAAAACGGCCAGCAACAAACCGGCCCAGGCGGCCCACCAGATCGCTCGCCTCATCATACGCCTCCTCCTGTTGGTACGAGAAACCACTTTACCTTACATTATGGCAGCCACAGCGAACAAGGAGCAGGCTCAATGATCGAACACCCCGTCGCCGTCTTGGCCGTCCTTTTGGGGGTCCTGGCCGGCCTGTTCACCCTGGCCAGCCACCCGGCGGGCCAGCGGTTCTTCCGCGCCGTGCCCCTGTTGCTTTTCGCCTATTTCGTACCCACGGCGCTTTCCAACACCGGTGTGATCCCCGTGGAGTCAGCCGTCTACGAGGCCATCAAGGACTGGCTGCTGCCCGCCTCCCTGCTGTTGCTCACCATGTCCGTTGACATCCCGGCCATCCTCAAGTTGGGCCGGAACCTGCTCATCCTGTTCCTGGCCGGCACCGTCTCGGTGGTCCTGGGCGGCCCGCTGGCCTATTTGGCCCTGGGCTGGATGGTCCCCGCTCAGCTGGCCGACCAGGCGTGGCGGGGGTTGGCTGCATTGAGCGGATCGTGGATCGGGGGAGGAGCCAATTTCGTGGCCATCGGCCAGAGCGTGGAAGCGACTGATACGACCTTGGCCTTGATGGTCGTGGTGGACGTGGCGTTGGCCAATGCGTGGATGGCTGTGCTGCTGTTGTTCGCCGGACACGACGAGCAGATGGACGCGGCATTGGGCGCCAACCGACGCAGCCTGGACGATCTGCGGCGAAAAATCGACGCCTTCCAGCGGGCCGTGGGCAGGCAGACGACGCTGAAGGACTTCTTCCAGATCCTCACCCTGGCCGTGGCGGCCACCGTCGTGGCCCGGGCGGTCGCACCGAGCCTCCCCCGATGGGGCGGGATCGTGGGGAGTTTCGCCTGGACGGTGATCATCGTGACGGCCCTTGGCGTGGCCATCTCCTTCACCGCTTTGAGGAACCTGGAAGGGGCCGGGGCCGGCAAGATCGGGTCCGTACTGCTTTACCTGCTGGTGGCCAGCATCGGGGCGAAGGCCAAACTGGCCGAGGTGTTCCAGGTGCCTGCCCTGATGCTGATCGGTGCGCTTTGGATCACCTTTCACGCCCTGGTGCTGCTGGCCCTCCGCCGGCTGCTGCGAGCCCCCGTGTTTTACCTGGCTGTGGGTTCACAAGCCAACATCGGAGGGGCGGCATCGGCGCCGATCGTGGCTGCCGCCTTCCACCCATCCTTGGCTCCAGTTGGCGCCCTGATGGGGGTCGCAGGCTACGTGTTGGGCACCTACTGCGGTTTGCTCTGTGCGTTTCTCTTGCGGTGGGTGCACAGCCTGATGTGACCGTTGCGCCCTGGCCCGATTGGGCGGGCTTTTGTCGTTCCAGCCCCGCTCGGCGACCCCAATCGGCTCGCTTGCCCGAACCTGCCGCCCGGCGTACATTACCTTGCACATTGGTGTCGGGTAGCTGCTCGCTCCGGGCCCGCTGAAGGCCGCCGGGTCGGCCGGGCCAGCGGGTTGCTGCCGGCAATCGGATTTTCCATCGAGCGGAGTTTTCTCATGGCGGAAAAGGCCACGTTGATCGTGGGTGATCAGAGGATCGAGTTGCCCGTCATCGTCGGCTCGGAGGGAGAGCGGGCGGTGGACATCACGACGCTGCGGCAACAGACCGGGCTGGTCACCTTCGACCCCTCGCTGGGCAACACGGCTGTGTGCAAGAGCGAGATCACTTTTGTCGACGGCGAGCGAGGGATCTTGCGCTACCGTGGGATTCCCATCGAGCAGTTCACCAACAAGCCGAACTTCGTGGAGGTGGCCTGGTTGTTGATCTTCGGCCACCTCCCTAGCCGGGATGAACTGACCGAATTCAGTCACCAGCTGACGGACAACGAACTCCTGCACGAAGGGTTGAAGCACCAGTTCCAGCACATTCCGGTCGATGCTCCCCCGATGGCCATCCTGTCGGCGATGCTCAACAATCTGGCCTGTTTCCACCAGGAGTTCTTGGCCGTCGAAGACGTCGAGTCGCTTACGGCGGCCGCGGCACGGTTGATCAGCAAGGTGCGAACCATCGCCGCGTTCTCGTATCGTCGTTCCCAAGGGCTGCCGCTGATTTATCCCGACCCGAATCTGCGCTACTGCGCCAACCTGCTGCACATGATGTTTTCCCTGCCGTATCGGCAGTATATTGTTTCGCCCGAGGTGGAGGACGCCCTCAATCTGGTGTTCATCCTGCACGCCGACCACGAACAGAACTGCAGCACCTCCACGGTGCGCACCGTGGGTTCGGCCCGGGCGAACCTGTTCGCCTCCTGTGCCGCGGGGGTCAGTGCCCTGTGGGGCCCGCTGCACGGCGGGGCCAACGTCGAGGTGGTACGCATGCTGGAACGGATCCACGAAGGGGGCCTGTCCGCCGAAGAATGCATTCGGCTGGCCAAGGACAAAGAAAGCGGCTTCCGCCTGTTCGGGTTCGGCCACCGCGTGTACAAGAACTACGATCCGCGGGCGAAGATCCTCCAGGGGACCTGCGAGCGGGTTCTGGGCAGCCTGAACCGTCGCGACCCACTGCTGGACATCGCCCGGAAACTGGAAGAACTGGCCTTGCAAGATCCCTACTTCGTCGAGCGACGGCTCTATCCCAACGTCGACTTCTACAGCGGTATCCTGTTGCGGGCCATGGGTATTCCCACCGATATGTTCACCGTCTGCTTCGCCATCGGCCGGCTGCCGGGGTGGATCGCGCAGTGGAAAGAACAGCACGAAGACGCGGACAGCCGGATCATCCGGCCGCGCCAGGTCTACACGGGTCCCAACCAGGCCGATTACGTGCCGATCGATCAGCGCTGAAAGACCGTGCCCGGTTGTGCCCCGGACGGCCCACAGAAAACCCGAAATACGAAGCAGGAAAGCGCGAAACAAGCACAAAACTCGAAATCCAAAAGAGCCAAATGTGCCCGTGCACCGCCAGACACTGGGCCAACACTACCGCCATGATCCTTTGCTCCGCCGGGTGCCGGGCCTGAGCCGACTTCCCGACGTATCCAACCTCAGCCCTGTGCTCAAACAGGCAAGTCCATCGTCGGTCCAGAGGCGGCGAGAGCTGTTGTGCCCAGAATGGCCCAGACGGCGTGCGGTCGCCTGTGGCGGCCCGCTCGTGAGTCCGGTGTACATCTTATTCCCGTTCTGGGGTGGCTTCGGCAAATCCCACAGGAGGACGGATTGGCAATCCTCCCTACAATCAAGTGCGCACCACTCGCGCATCACCACGCACCAACCCGCTGGCCCCATTCCCTGGCGTTTCTGCTCCCCACCGTATTGAGCTCGCCGCTGGTACCCGTTCACGGCGCGCAGGGTCAATCTGTATGGCCCCACTGGCCTTGTGCCGGTGCAAGAAGCAGGGTTTCGCGGCGAGAAGGGCTTGCACCTGATACCACGCCCTCCACCGACCCTGTGTCGGTGGAGCGAAGGTTCGACCACAGGCGTTGGCGGAATCCCGCGAGCGTCTGACTGTGCAAACCGCCTTGCCACCGGCACAAGGCCGGAGGGGAGCGAATGATCGTTTGGCGCCGCGGTAGTTGCCAAAGCACACCACTACCGGCACAGGGCCGGTGGGCCCTTGGGTCGGATGGGCTTGCGGTGGTGGCCGCTACAGCCGTGAACCAGCAGTGCAAGGCTGGTGGAGCAACAAACGAGGCCCTCCTGGTTCGCCCTGGTCCGCCCCACGCTGCCGGGCCGTGGACGCATACCGCTGCTGGGGGCCGATTCAAATCAGCTCTGCCGCTCGGGCGAGCCAAGCCGCGGTGGGGTGATTCTCGATCCCGGCAAGCCAGGTTCCGATCGGCCTGGAAGCGCCCGGGGGGTGGACGACGCGGGCCATTTTGGTACCGTGTTAGGGCGGTCTGTCCTGGGGATCGCGAGTTGTCTTGAAGGTCGCCTGGGAAAGCCGTTTTTCCAGGCGGAATCGTCGGCTGCGCCGCGCGGCGGCCAACGCGGCGTGGCGCAGTGGATCTGTTGGTAGCGAGGCGATAGGCATGAAGTGCTTCAAAGGCGAGCGGGCGGCCCGCGGTTCAGGGCTGCCGGACGTGGGCCGGCGGCGCGGCTTCATTTCCCGAGTGGCCCTGCTCGGGCTGGCCGCGGCCGCCTACGCCGTTCCGGTGGTGGGTGGGCTGTTGGCCTTCCTCGATCCGCTGCGGCGGAAAGGAGCGGCCGGGAGGCTGGTGCGCGTGGCGTCGCTGGATGGGCTGCCCGAGGACGGCACGCCGCAGAAAGTGGCGGTGGTGGCCGAGCGGGTGGATGCGTGGCGCCGCACGGTCGAGCCCGTGGGGGCCGTCTACCTGCGACGCACGGCCGAGGACGAGGTGGTCGCCTTGCAGGTGGTCTGCCCCCACGCCGGATGCACGGTCGAGTACCGGGACGCAGCCAGCGGCCAAGGGGGCGAGTTCTTCTGTCCCTGCCACAGAGCCCGGTTTGACCTGGCCGGCAAGCGGCTGGACAAGGTCTCCCAAAGCCCCCGTGACCTGGACCCGCTGGAGGTTCAGATCCGCAACGGCACGGAGGTGTGGGTGCGATTCCAGAAGTTTCAGTTTGGCACTTCGAAGCGGGTACCCGTAGGATGAGCGCAGTTTCCAAGAAAGAAAGGCTGGCCCGCTGGCTCGATGACCGTACGGGTCTGGTGTCGGCGGTCGCTTGTCGGGCAGCCAGCACAGTGCCGGGCCGGGCTTGGCTGGGGCGGCTGTGGCCCAGCATGATCCTGCTGGTTTTCATCGTCCAGGTGATCACAGGCCTGGTGTTGTGGACGTACTACAGCCCTGGGACGGACAGTGCCTGGGAAAGCGTCTATTACCTCCAATATGAAGTGGCCGGCGGATGGCTGGTGCGAGGCGTCCATCACTATGCCGCCCAGGTGTTGGTGGCTCTCTTGGGGCTGTACCTGGTGCAGTTGGTCATGGCGGGTCGCTACCGGCGGCCGAGGGAGTTTGTCTTCTGGGTGGCGTTGATGATGACGCTGGTTTCGTTGGGCCTGTGCCTGACAGGCGATCTGTTGCCCTGGGACCAGAATCGCGTCACGGCCACACAGACACGGGTCAGTTTCCTGATGTTACTGCCCGGGGTCGGGGGCCACTTGTACAAGGTGGCTGCCGGGGGACCGAGCTTTGGCCAGCTGACGTTGACCAGGTTTTTCGCTCTCCATGTGGGTGTTTTCGCCGTGACGTTTGCGGGGCTACTGGCCCTGCATGGCTGGGTGGCGCATCGAGCCGCCCGGGCCATGGGATCCGACGTGCCGCAGTCCGGCCCGTATTGGCCCCGGCAGTTCGCCTGCAATGCCATGGCCGGCGCCCTGGTGATGCTGGTCATCCTCGGACTGGTTTTCCAGGGCGCCTTTCAGGGCGAACATACCGACCGGCCGGCCGGGGATTACTTGGGCGCCGAGTTGGGGCCGCCGGCCGACCCGGACCCGGCCAGTGCGTCGGCCGCGGCCCGGCCGGAATGGTCGTTTCGGGCCTTGTACGAATTGACCCATGCGTTCCCCGGGAAGTGGCAGTTCGTGCCCGTGTTCGTGATCCCAACCGTGATGCTCTTGTACGCCTTCGCCATGCCGCTGGTTGGCATCGGGCGCCTGGGCCATTGGCTCAACGTACTGGTGACGCTCGCTTTGCTGAGCGGTGCCGGATGGTTGACGTGGAAATCGTACCACACGGACGCACGTGATCCGGATTACCAGGCGGCAGTGGCCGACCAGCGCGCCAAAGCGCAGCGGGTGATCGAGTTGGCCCGGGGGCAGGGGATCCCGCGAGGCGGGGCCTTGGCCCTGATGCGGAGCGACCCCAAGCTGGAAGGCCCCCGGCTGTTTGCCCAACACTGCGCTGCTTGCCACACTTACTCGCCGCCGTCGGGCCAAACGATCGGGCCGGACGAACCCTCGGCGCCGGAGCTGTACGGCTTCGCCGGTGCGGAATGGATGGCCAGCCTTCTGGATCCGGATGAGATCCAATCCGAACGCTATTTCGGCAACACGCGTTTCGCCGCCGGCGTGATGGTCAAGTACGTCGAAGGGCACGCGGAAGATTGGGATGCAAGGACACGCCAAGCCTTGATCGCCGCGCTGGTGGCCGAGGCCCAGCTGCCGATCCCGTCGCCGGAACAGGGAGATCGGGAGGCCTTGGTGGCCGGGGGGCGCGAGTTGATCGTTAGCCAAGGCTGCACCCGCTGCCACCGATTCGGCGACCACGGCGTGGGGGGAGACGCGCCGGAGTTGACCGACTACGGCTCGCCCCAATGGCTGGCCGGGATCATCGCCGACCCCGCGCACAGCGCCTTCTACGCCACGCGCAACGACCGCATGCCGGCCTACGTTGAATCGCTGGAGCAGGTGACCGAGAATCGCTTGTCCTTCGACCAGATCGATCTGCTGGTACGTTGGCTCCGGGGTGCGTGGTACGAGCCGGGCCGCGAGCAGCCCCGTGAGGGCGTCGGCCGGGCGGGCTTGCCCGTGTTGGCCGCCCTGGGGAGGTGGAAGGCCCTGCGGCTGCCCCAACCCCCAACGCCGACTGATCCCACGGGCAGGGCGCTGGCCGCGTTCCGCAGGGCTCAATGTCACCTCTGCCACGATTACGTCGACGAATCCGGCCAGGGGGTGAAGTCCTACCAGCCGAGCGCACCGAACCTTTACCGCTTCGCCAGCGCCGAGTGGATCCGGGGCCTGCTGGACCCTGATCAAGTGGCTGGGCCGAAGTACTTCGGAACAAACGAACATTTCCGGGACGGATCCATGGCAGAGTTCGTCCAAGAAGATCTGGAAGAGTACGTTTCCGACGTGGGGGAGTTCCTCATGGAAGATCTGGTGTTCGAGGCGATCGACGCGGGCCGCGAGGTGCAGTTCGCCTTGGAACATCTTACGCAACTCAAAGCGGAAATCGGTGAAGAAAAACTCCGCAAACAAGCCGCCGAAGCGGCCGCGGACGACCGTTTCGACGAATTCGTGGAAGAGCATGCGGATGACCAGTGGATCGAAGAGCTGGGCCGCCAGAAGCTCGAGGAGTTGATCGCGACCTTGGCGGACGAAGCCCAACGGGCCGAGCCCACCGAAGGGGACGAAGAGACCGAAGCGTTGTTCGAAGAGTTCGGCTGCGCCGAGTGCCACAAGTTCTATGGCGTGGGCGAATTGGGTGACGGCCCAGACCTGACCGGATACGGATCCCCACAGTGGCTGGCGGCCATCATCGCGGACCCTGAACAGGAACGCTTCTACCCTGACTCCAACCAGGGCATGCCCGCCTACCAGGCCTTTGCTGACGAGCCGCATCGGAATCTGTTGAGCGACGAAGAGATCCAGCTGATCGCGGACCTGATCCGCGGCCAACTGGACGAGCCGCCGCGGCCGAAACAACGATAGCAGCTGCGCACCAGAACACCCCACCAGCGGCCGAACC
>DQVB01000528.1 GCA_015661985.1 Planctomycetota bacterium
CGCTGAGGAGACGATCGACCGCCGCCATTCCACCAATTCGAGAGCACCCGGATTCCAGTTCTTGTCGAACCAGGGGTTCAGCGGACCGTATAACCTCAGCAGCACGTTGAACCTCTTGCCGTTGATCGTCTGGATCCAGTTCCCCTCGTGCCCTTTCGGCGCCCTGGGGCCGAACCAGATGGTATAGGAGCCGTCGGGGTCGGGTTTTACCGAGGGGTTCAGGCTGGCCAACCTCTGATCGGTTTCCAACATCGACCGGGTTCTCCCGTCGTAGACCGTGAACGACCAGAAGTTGTTGACGGGAACCGGGGCGGGCAACGTAACCTTGTACGTCTTGCCGCCGTCGAGGTCGTTGCCGTTTGAATAGCGGGCGGTCGGCAGGTAGACGGAGCCGGTGCCGACCTTGGGGTTGGCCATGGCCGGCGTGATGCCGGTGGCGTAATAGTGGAACATGATGCGACTGTCGAGCACCAGGCCGCCGTTATTCATGAACTCATGGCTGCCCCCGGCGAAGGGCGAATACCACCGGCGATCGGGGCAAAAATAGACCGACTTGCTCCGCAGCCGGAACAGAAAGGCCCGGGCCGTTGCGTTGGCCACCTTCGCTGCATCCGTCAGGATTCGCCTCATGGGGGCGTCGGGGCTGAACGGGCTGCCCTTCTTGATGCCGATCGAGGCGAACAGGCCGACCAGTTCGGAGTTGAACGCATCGGCCGGCTTTTGCTGAATCACCGCATTCAGTTCCTCGTACGAGGGAAAGTCGTTCGCATGGATCGTGTTGAACTTTGTGCCGGAGAGGTTCACGAACTTCTGCGGCGGCGGATCGTCGTCCTGCGGAAGCGGATAGATGCGCATGACCTGTTTTACCCTACGCACGGCCGCAGCGCGGTCCCCGTCTTTGACGAAAGCACGCATAAGGAGCCAGTTCGAGCAGGTTCTCGTGTGTGCGATAAAATAGCCGGACTCCGGAAGTTCGCCTTTGTAACCGGGCGGGACCAGTAGATACTTCCCACCTTGACCCCTGTCCGGGCCGGTCTGTCCAACATCGACCACGAAACGGAAATAGGCGTCGTCGATCGGCCCCGGCACACCCGGCGGCAAGTTCGGCCACGGTCTTCTGGATCGGGTGATCCATGTGGACGGTCGCCAGGCTGTAGAATCGGCCGGAGGACTTGTTCTGGAACTCCAGCAGCATGTCGTTGGTAATGGACATCTCGGGCTGGCCGAAGACGTGACGGCCGTTGGCGACGGGCGCATCGACGCCGGCGTTGGCCGCGTCGCCGTAGTCACCCGTGCGCCCCGTGCTTGAGTCCATCTGCTGTCGCCTGTTACGAGAGGACTGGCACGTCATTTTGTAGCCCCGGCAGGTTTGCCCCCAGGCTACCTCCCATGCGTCAATGAGCGGCGGGATGGCCTTTCCGGGCGCTGTGCGCGGCTGTCAATGGTTCGGAAAGGGGAGCCGTTTGCAGTACTTCGTTCATGCTCGGTCGGCGCCGGGGGTCTCGGGCGAGCATGGCCAGGAGCAACGGGCGGAACGGTTCGTCGACGTCCGCCGCCAGTTCGGGCCCGAGGTCCTGGGTCTCGAGAACGCCCAGCGTCTCCAATACCGAACGGCCGGCGTGTGCGGGTCGGCCGGTCAGCATCTCATACCACATCAGTCCGAATGAGAAGACGTCGCTGGCCGGCGTCAGTCGCCTCCCCTGGGCCTGTTCGGGGGACATGTAGGCCGGTGTCCCCTGGATTCCATCACCCGATGGGCCGGCCACGCCTTCGATGGTCGCCGCAAAGGCCTCGCTTTCCACACTGGCACTGTCCACACCGGGCCCGCGCTGATTGCGATCCCCGGGTTCGGTGCGACGGGACGCGGTGGTGGCGGCGGCCAGGCCGAAGTCGACGATCTTGGCGATACCTTGAGTGGTCACGATCACATTGGCGGGCTTCAGGTCGCCGTGCACCACATCCTGGCTGTGGGCCACGGCCATGCCCAGGCCGATCTGTCTGGCCAGCGCCAGTGCGTCCTTTCGGTCCAGCCCTTGCTGGATCAGCTGCGACAGCGGCACGCCATCCAGGTACTCCATGGCGATCACCGGCAGCCCGTCTTCTTCATCCACCGCGTAGATGGTGCAGATGTTCGGATGGCTCAATGCGGCGGCAGCCCGCCCTTCGGCCAGCGCCACGTCGCGCGACTCGAACACGTCCCGGTGAAGCACTTTCAGCGCCACCATGCGCTGGAGCCGAAGATCCCAGACGGCAAACACACTACCGAACGACCCGGACCCGATCAGCTTGCGGATCCGGTACCGGCCCAATATCCGGCCGGGTTGCAGGCACTGTTCCGGGTCGATCGTGCCGTCGGCCGAGGTCCAATTGGCCGGGCACAAGCCGCCGGTGCGCAGCGCGTCCAACACGCGCAATACCTCCTCGGGTCGGCGGCCGACGCTCAGGTTGTGTTTCACCAGGTACTGGAGCACGCCGTCCGGATCCACGACGAACAACCCTCGGGTTGCCACTTCCTTCTGCTCGACCCACACGCCGTACGCCCGGGCCGCCTCGCCCTGGGGATCGGAAGCCAAGGGAAAACGCAATGGGCCCAGCCCGCCTTCAGCCGGCGGTGTCATGAGCCACTCCCGGTGCAGCTCCACGCTATCCACGCTTACCGCCAGAAGGTCGCACTCGCGCCCGGCAAAGTCCGCCACGTGGGCACTGAAGGCCGTCAGCTCCGTGGGGCAGACGAAGGAAAAATCCCGCGGGTAGAACATCAGCACCAGCCACCGTCCCCGGTAATCGCTGAGGGAAACGGACCTCGGAGCTTCCTCATCTGCTCTAACACAGCTGAGGCTGAACTCTGGTGCCGGTTTGCCGACTTGGCAGTGGGATATCATATCGCGCCTTCCGGAACGCCCTGCTTTGTCCAACGTTTCTCCCACTCGCCGCTCACACCTTGGTCTCAAGGGCTGCGGCGATCTGTGCTTCAGCCTCGGCGGTCAGCGATGTCTTGAGCACCCGGCCATTGAACTTGCTGAGCTCCTCCAGCACCTTGTCCGGAGTTGCCTTCCTCACCAGCACGAACAGCGCGGAAGTGCTCGGCTTGAGCGTCTCGCTCAAGTTCTTGATGAAGTTGTCATCGATACCGTAGTCACTCAGCCTGCCGGCCAGGGCCCCGAAGGCCGCGCCGGAGAGCATGCCGACCAGCGGTACGCCAAACAGGAGGCCGATCAACAGCCCCCAGAATCCGCCGCCGGCTGCACCGGCCGACGTCAACTCCACGGACTGATGCAGCCTCAGCTTCCCTTCGGCATTCTTCACCACAACCACAGCGTCTTCCAAATCGACGAGGTACTCCTTCTGCATCCTCAACAGGGCCAAGCGCACTTCCTCTGCTTGATGTTCA
>DQVB01000542.1 GCA_015661985.1 Planctomycetota bacterium
CAGCATCCTCAGCGACAAGGGGAAACACCGCGAGGTGATCCTGCGCCACGCTTTCCTGTTGGACCCGGACAACGGCGGGCTGGCCAACCTGGTATGGCGTATCGACCTGGACGACCGGGGCCAGTACGCGGGCGTGGCCGGCCCCGTGGTGCACGTGAAGCCGAACCTGGTGGTCACCTGTCCGGTGCATGTCGACGGTGGGCAGATCTTCGGAGGCGTGCCTTTGCCCACGGCATTTGCTGTAATCGGATTGCCTCCGGGGCAAGAGATCCCTATGCCTCCGGCCTTACGGGCCGTGGCCGGACGCCGGGAATTGGGTGTGGCGGCTTTCGCCGAGTTGGATGCCGCCCTGCGCCGGCTGATCGACTGGTAGGCAGCCGCGACCGGACCGGCTGGCCCCCGTGCCCGGCGGAATGACTCGCAGGTATCCAGCACCAGGACGGTTGAACCTCGGCTTCTACTGCGAGGCGGCAGCCTGGTTCTCGGCGTCCTTCGGGCGCTGGGCAACGAATACCATGTATTTGCCGTCCGACGAGATGGACGGCGACAAGGCGATATCGATTTCGGGGACCAGGAACTCCGGCTCGAAAGGGACGTCCACCCGTAGCCGGACCATGGCCACGTGTCGCTGTTTGGAGAACCCGTTGGCAACGACGGCCTTCCCATCGGGCGACCAGTCGGCCCGGTAGAAGCCGTAACCGATGACCTCCTGCTGGCCGGTGCCCAAATCGACGATCCGGATCAATGGGATCCTGGACAGGGGGGCAACGTGGCAAAGCGCGATCCGCTTGCCGTCGGGGGACCAATCGGGCCGGGGCCCCTCGCAGATCCACCGCTCGTTCTTTCCATCACGGTCGATGACGTACACGCGGAGCTTCACGTCGGGTCGCTTCGATTTTTCGCGCATGAGCAACAGTCGTTTCCCATCAGGCGACCAGCGGGGGGCAGCGCCCACGGTCAGCTTGCGCGACTGGGTCCCATCGCGGCGGACCACCCGGATTTCGGCGTCGCTTCCGTAGAATCCCTCCTTGTAGCCGTCAGAAGCGATCCATCGGCCCTCCGGCGAGAAGGCCGGGGGGCCGACTTCGCGGTAACCCTCCCGCGTGATCCAGTACGCCGGCAGGGATTCGCCCAACGGCTGCACACGCAAGTCAGGGGGTGTGATTTACTCCCCGGCGTCAGCTCCTGGGAGAAGAGCTGAGAACCACCAGCGCGCAGCCGGCCGCCCGCAATGGCCTGTGTGTCATGGGAGCCGAGCCTTTCCAACTACGAGTCCCGTCTCAGTCCAACCAGTCGACGACCAGGCCTCCATGGGCAACCACCGCTGGGCTTGCACATCGCCCACGGTCTGGGAAAGCTCGATGTTGCGGGATGGCTCGAACGTTCTGGACCATACCCCGGCGCGGTCGACCGGAGGCAGGCGGCGCAGCGCTACAGGTACTCAGCGAACAATTCGCGCGACGGTCGCGGGATGACCACTTCGGATACGAGCAACCCTCGGGCCTTCGCCTCGCCGGCGGCCGCTTGGACGCCGGCGCGCACGTCGGCTACCGATCCGGTCATCAGGAGTAGTCCCTTACCGCCCAGCGCCATGGCCACATGGATCCGCAGCAGCGTCACGCGGGCCGCCTTGGCGGCCACGTCGGCCGCGGCCAGCACGCTGACGCCGCTAAAGGTTTCGATGACCCCCAGTGCCCCCACGTGGTCGGACGGCAACGTGACGGACTGGCCCAGCGCCGGAAACACCGACTCGTGCACGTTGGCTACCACCAAGTGGTCGATGATCGCTTCGCCGGCTCCTTCCAGCCCGGCGCGGATGGCCGCTTCCACGTCGCTCACGGAACCGCCGATTACAACAAGGTATTTTCCGGAGCAGATGGTCCGGGCGATGAGCAAATCGACCGAAGCTGCCTTGAGCATGTCGTCTTCGATCTGGTAGCCGATGCCGATACTCGACAGTTCGATCGCTCCTACTGCTTTGGCCTTGCCCATAGTGGTTCCTCATGACGGGGTGAACGCAGGCCAGCCGGTGGCGATGGAGGTCCAGCCGCGTTCGTGACCCCATCGGGCCGCACGGCTGGAGCCCTTTCCGGCCGGTCGGGCTGCGCTTATTGTTTTTCGATCCGCACGGCAAGTTCATCCACCGCGGTGACCACGCCGTCAATCGAAGCATGGACCGGGGCCCCAAGGGCGGATTTTCCGTTCTTTTCGGGTACGCGACCCACCAATTGGCCGCGCCGCACGCGGTCGCCCGGGCGTACCACAGGTTGACACGGCGCCCCGATGTGTTGTTTCCATTTGATCGTCACCGAACCCACCTCCAGCGTCGCGGCCCGGAGGGGGCCGACGTTGCGGAACCGGCGCAGGCCCAGTTTGGCCATGAGCCTCGCCATGGGGGCTTTCCGGTTTTCCATGTGCAGGGCCGGCCGTCGCGGATTCACCGGCGGATTCTCCCAGCGATTGCCCTCCGCCGCCAGGCGCCGCTTGTTCTGGGTGCAGACGTTCTTGGGGTCCAAATCTTCCGGGCACGAGTAGAGGCTGCACAGGTTGCATTCGCAGCAGAAAGCCGTGCCCATCACATTCGCCTCGCCCACCAGGTTGAACTCCAGGCTCCGCATGGCCCGATGAGGCTCGATGGGGTGTCCCAGGAGCCATCGGGGACACAGTTCGGTGCAGAAACTGCATTGGTCGCACGCGCTGCGACCGATGCGCACGATCTGCTTCCAATCCTGTAGCCGACGACGGACGACCACGTGGTCGCCGGGCAGCACGACGACACCCCCGGTGGTCTTCTCCACCGGCGCCTCATGGTCCGCCTCCAGGTAGCCCATCATCACGCCGCCCACCAGGTAGTGGGGATCGGACACGGTGGGCCCGCCCGCCGCTTCCACACACCGGGACAACTTGGCGCCTATGGGAACGCGGAGCGTCACCGGCTCGGCCACCGCCCCGGCCACGGTCAGGTATTTCTCGATTACCGGCTGCGCGCCCGCCCGGGCCACGTTCAGCGCCGTTTCCACGTTCATCACCACGGCCCCGACGGCCAACGGCAAGGCCCCGGGCGGGACCACTCGGCCCAGCACGTCGTAAACCAGGATGAATTCGTCGCCCGCCGGATACACGTCGCGCAACGTCGCTACCTCCATCGCCGCCGGCAATTGGCTTGTCACCTGGGCGATGACCTCCTTGTACTTGCCCTTGATCCCGATGACCGCACGCTTGGCTCCCACCAGCCGCATGGCGACCGCCGTCCCGTCCAGCACAGCAGCGGTGTATTCCCTCAGCACCTCCTTGTCCTTGTGCAACAGCGGTTCGCATTCGGCGCCGTTGATCAGGAGCGTGTCGGCTTTGGCACCCAGCTTCACGTGGGTGGGAAAACCGGCCCCGCCGGCGCCGACCACCCCCGCCTCAGCAATGTCCTCTAGTGTAACTTGGCTCATCCGTCGTCTCGTCCCACGA
Source organism: Planctomycetota bacterium (assembly GCA_015661985.1). Lineage (GTDB taxonomy): Bacteria > Planctomycetota > Planctomycetia > Pirellulales > Thermoguttaceae > SZUA-1497. The sequence goes on from DQVB01000542.1 coordinate 3,460, forward strand.
TCCTGCGGAGCTGGCGGTCCTTGACGTATACGGAACCCCGCCCATGCTCAGCCCGCACCCCGGGGGCGGGCATCTCGACACATTAGTATAGCTTGCCCGGTGCGGCCGTGCAGGACCGCCCCGCCACCGCGGCACCTCCCGCTTGCCCCGCCGCACAACTGGGATTACCTTGGTTGGGTAGCGCCCGAGCCGTCGTAAGCGGCTGGACCCTGGTTTCTTCCTGGATCGAGAAAGGCACGCCTGATGAGCCGCCAGCCCGACTTTCCCTCCGCCCCCTTGGATCGTCGCCAGCTGCTTGGTCACATCGGGCGGCTCGCTGCGGCAGGCTGGGCCACCGCTCCGCTCACTGCCCTCGGGGCCCACGGCGACTCAGAACGCTGGACGTTGCGCCTTTCCTGCTCGTCGATCAATTTCATGTCCTTGCCCATCGAAGGGGCCTGCCAGCGGATTGCCGAATTGGGATTCGAGGCCGTCGACATCTGGTCCGCCCACGCCGGCTGCCCTCATCTGGACGATGTGCTCGTACGGCTCGGGCCCGGCGGCCTCGAAGAGCTGCTTTCCAAGCACAACCTGAAACTCTATGCCTTCTCCGTCTACCGGGGTGGGTACGGCAAATACGCCGAGCTGTTGGGTAAGGCGGGCGGAGGTGTGGCCGTGCGCGGAAGTGCCCGTCCCTGCGGGCCGCGTGAGCTGACCTCACGCATGAAGGCCTTCCTGGAAGAGCTCAAACCGGATCTGGAATTGGCTGAGAAATACGACTCCTACCTGGCTATCGAGAATCATGGCAAGGCCCTGCTCGATTCGCTCGACTCGATGAAGGCCTTCGTCGACCTGAACAGCCATCCTCGCCTGGGCATAGCCTTGGCTCCCTACCATGTGCAGGGCCGCAAGGAATCGGTCGAAGAGGCGATCGCCGTTTGCGGCAAGCAGCTTCTGTTTTTCTACGCCTGGCAGCGCGCCCGGGGCATAGGCCAGCTGCCCGGGTTCGGCCCCACGGACTGCACCCCATGGATCGCCGCGCTGGCCAAGGCCGATTACGCCTGGTACGTGAATCCCTTCATGCACCACGAACCGGAACCGGACGCCATGTCCCGCGCCTTGCGCCGTTCGGTGGAATACCTCAAGGAATGTTCCAGCAAGGTGTTGCGGCCGCAGCCGGCAACGCGCGCAAGACTGTGAGCAACGGCCCCGAGGTACGGTTCGTCGTTTCCTTCTTTCTCGGTTGTCTCGGGGGAGCAGCTGGCAGCTGGAAGTGTACGGTGTCCAGTTGGCCAGGTCTTGGGGCCCAAGCGCCTGATGATGTCCGGGCGCGGAAGAATCAGGCTGCCTCCGGCACCGGCCCGTCGGAAAGACACGCGAAGGCCCAAATCTTGTGCCCCATTGGCCCTTTTCATGGGAAAATTCCCTGTGGGCGGCGTCTTCTCTTTGGAAGTACGGTTCGGGAGCGGTCGGATGAGTCCCGTCGATCCGGAACTGGTGGCAACGCTGGCACGCGGTCCGTGTCTCCAGGCCGCCGAACAAGAATTCGACCCCGTGGGACGGGCTGAAGCGATTGCCCGGTTTATTGACAACCAGACGATCCTGGTGGCCCACGTGGAGCTGACGAGAATCGAGGTCAACCCGTTGGTCGAGCAACTCGTCGAGCTGATGCCCGGGCCGGAAGACGATCGCCAACGGATGCGAAAAGACTTCCAGCGTGTGCTCGACGTGTTTCCCAAGGCCGGGGCGAAGGACGTCTACGCCCTGGTCAGCCCGGCGGATCTGCCCAGAATCACGCCGGCTTTCCGCCGGGCAAAGCCGTATCGCTTAGTGACATCAAAGACGGGATATCGAACACGGTCCTGATCATCGAGGTGGACGACCAGCACGCGGTGATCTGGACGAAGCCTGAGGGGCTGCCCTTTGCTCCGGCCAACCCGGCGCGCGGCCTGGGCGCCCAGTTCGAAGGCGGCTTCAATACGGCCTTCTGCGACGGCGCGGTCCATTTCATCTCCGAGACGATCGATCCGAAGATCATCCGGGCCCTACTCACCTGCGCCGACGGGGAGGTCATCCCGCGGGAGAGCAAGTGGTAGCAGCAGCCGTACGTCAGGCGTGCCTGACGCATGTAGCCCAGGGTTGCGAACCGGCAGGGTGGGATGGACATTCCTGTCCGTCATAAGTGGGACAAAACGCGCAAGAGCCTTTGCATCGTAGACGTCCCGGAATGTGAGCGTTGCCGCACTGGCCGGACTCGCCGGTCGAGCCCATCAGTGACGGGCAAGAATGCCCATCCTGCGTTTTCTTCCTGCGACGTTGGGGTGTACTCACGCCGCCGCATGGCGCCCCGGCTGGTCCAGCAGCTGGTCGCAGGCCTCACAGACCCGTTCCACGGTGATGGCCTCCATCAGCCAGGCTGAACATCTCTTGCGCCGCCGGTCCAGTCCGCTGTCCAACGCAGCCTGTTGCACGGCAATGTGGCCTGGCCCGTAAGGTCCACTCCGCTTGGCCCACGTCGGCCCGTGAAGAGAAACGCAGCGGGTTCCCACGGCCACGGCCAAGTGCAGAGGGCCGGTGTCGCCGCTGAGGCACAAGACGGCCCGGCGCAGAAGCGTGGCCAGTTGGGCGAGCGAAGTGGGTGGGGCCAGCACGGCGTAGCCGCCGGAGCTGCTGACGGTCTGTTCGGCCAGGTCGCGTTCCTTTGGCCCCGCCCAGACCACCAGGGAGGCCAGCCCGTGGCGTTCGCCCAGGTGCCGGGCCACTCGACCGAAGCGATCTGCCGGCCAGATCCGCGACGGCCAACCGGCGCCCACATTGATCACCGCGTATCCCGATTCCAGGCCGTGTTGGCGAACCACTGCGTCGGCGGCCGTTCGATCCTCGGGCTTTTCCGGGACCCGAAACTCCACCTTGGGGCGGGCCACGCCCAGCGGCCGAAGCAGGGCCAGGTGGCAGTCCACCACGTGGTCCAACTCCGTACTGACCAGCTCCGTGTTCAGGTATTGGCTCAGTTCCCGCCCCTTGTCGTCGCCGAAGCCAATCCTTCGCCGCGCGCCGGAAAGCCACGCCACCAGGGCACTTTTGGTCAGGCTCTGGGGGTCAACGGTGATGTCGAACCTCAATGCCCGCAGGCGGCGGCGCAGGCCCAGCACGATGCGGGGCGACTTCATCCAGCCGCGGGGCAGGACGATGAGATGATCCAACGCAGGATGCCCTTCCAACAGCGGGGCGGCCCGCTGTTCGACCACCCAACCCAGCACCGCGTCGGGCATGGCCGCGCGCAGCGCATTGATCACCGGCATGGTCAAGATCACGTCCCCCACGGCACTGAGCCGCACGATCAATATCCGTGGAGGTCGGCCGGTGGCGAGTTCGTGGGTCAGGTCGCGCATGGGAGCTGTCTTTCCCCAGGGATCTCTGCTGGGCACGGCGGGCGGGGGTCGTGGCTGGCCAGCCGCTGACCGTCGGCGGGACCGGCTGGGGCCAGGCGGCCCCCGGGCGGCTGTTTCCGCCTCCGCGCTGCCCCCGCATGGACAGTCTTTGTCCCCAACATCGGGGCAGACTGCCCAGCGGGCAAGCATTATACGTCTGGAGGGGTCAACGACCAACGGAGATTCGGCCGATATCCGCGACGGCTGCCCAGGGATAGAATTGGGAGAGGACGAGGCAGTCTCCGCCCGGTGGCGTCCGTTCACGCCCCGCCAGCGCCGCGGTAGGGTGGGACAAGGTCGTCGCCGGTGGCGGTGGGCCGGCGCGAACGGGCTTGACCTGTGGCCGTGCTGTTTTGGCCCCGGATCAGTTCTTTGCGGCGACCGCCGCCCGGTGAACCCATACCCCGGTCCGGCTGGCGTAAGGGCCGTCTTGCTTGCAGAAGGGCCTTTTCCGACAGCTCGACGGCCGGCCCGTGCCCAAAAGCTGTGGCTTTCCCAACGAGTCGCTACCGGTGTCTGTGCTTGACCTCTCACCGCCGCTACCCATGACGCCCGAAGAGGTGACCGCGCGCGGCTGGAGCCAGGTGGACGTGGTCTTCGTCACTGGCGACGCGTACGCGGATCATCCCAGCTTTGCCATGGCCCTTTTGGGTCGGTTGTTGGAGAGCGAGGGCTATCGGGTGGCGATCCTCAGCCAGCCCGACTGGCGCTGCTGCGAGCCGTGGCGTCGCTTCGGCCGGCCGAGGCTCTGTTTTGCCGTCAGCGCCGGCAATATGGACTCGATGATCAACCACTACACGGCCAACCGGAAGGTGCGCAACGCAGACGCCTACAGTCCGGGAGGCCGGACCGGGCGACGGCCTGATCGGGCCACTTTGGTTTACTGCCAGCGGGCTCGCGAAGCCTATCCCGGCGTGCCGGTGATCGCCGGAGGTGTGGAGGCCAGCCTGCGCAGGTTGGCCCATTACGACTACTGGAGCGACAAGGTCCGCCGATCCGTGATCCTGGATGCCAAGGCCGATCTGGTGGTCTATGGGATGGGCGAACGGGCTCTGCTGGAGATCGTCCGCCGGTTGGCCGCTGGCGAACCGTTGCACGCGCTGCGGGACATCCGCGGCGTGGTCTACCGGTTGGGAGCCGGCGAACCGGCGCCGACGGAGGGTTCGGTGCTGTTGCCCAGTTACGAAGAGGTGGCCCACGACAAGCGGGCTTTTGCGCGAATGACGCGCATGGCCCACCTCGAAGCGAACCCGTACCACGGCCGGCGGTTGATCCAGTACCACGGTCGCGAGGCGGTTGTGGTCAACCCGCCCCAGTCGCCTCTGGAAGAAAAGGAAATGGACCGCCTCTATGGGCTCCCCTTCACCCGCCGTCCCCATCCGGCCTACGGGGACGAACCCATCCCGGCCTTCCAGGTGGTCAAGGATTCGATCCAGATTGCCAGGGGCTGCTTCGGCGGCTGCACGTTCTGTTCCATCGCCGCGCATGAAGGGCGAGTGATCCAAAGTCGCAGCCCCAGGTCGGTGTTGTCCGAAGTGCGGCGGATGAAGCAGCTGCCGGGCTTTGGCGGTCTGATCAGTGATCTGGGCGGACCGACCGCCAACATGTACAGGATGAACTGCCGTCGCCCCGACGTGCGCGCCCGCTGCCGCCGGCTCAGCTGCCTCCATCCGCGGATCTGCAAACTTCTGGACACCGACCACGGACCGCTCATGGCGCTGCTCGAGCGAGTGCGTCGGGAAAAGGGCGTGCGCAAAGTGCTGATCGCGTCCGGCATCCGAATGGACTTGGCGCTTACCGATCCACGCTATATCGAACTGCTGGCCCGCCATCATGTGGGCGGCCACCTGAAGGTGGCTCCCGAACACAGCCATCCGCGAGTGCTGGAGCTGATGAAAAAGCCCCGGATCGACCAGTTCGACCAGTTCGCACGGCAGTTCCTCTGCGCCTCCCGCGCCGCCGGCAAGGAGCAGTACTTGGTCCCCTACTTCATCGCCGGCCATCCCGGCTGCGACCTGAAGGCCATGATCCATTTGGCCTGTTATCTCCACCGCACCGGCTACCGGCCCCAGCAAGTGCAGGATTTTATCCCCGGGCCCTTTGATGTGGCCACATGCATGTACTACACGGGAATCGACCCGTTCACCGAACGGGCGGTCCACGTGGCCCGAGGGCAGCGCGAACGGCGTCTGCAGCGGGCTCTTCTCCAGTACTGGAAGCCGGAAAACTACTCCCTGGTACGCCAAGCGCTCGAGCAGGCCAGTCGATCCGATCTGATAGGGGACCGCCCCGAATGCCTCATCCCCAGCCGGCCGCCGCCGGAAGCCCACCGGCGCCGGCGCAGCG
>DQVB01000751.1 GCA_015661985.1 Planctomycetota bacterium
AGGCGCCCGTGCGCGGCCCCCCCATTGTCCTCGCTTTCCGGCCGGTTTTCCAGCTCGAACGGCGGTTTTACCCGTGGCATCCGATCTTGGCCAGGCGTCTCCGTCCACGGCATGCAGACCATCTGCTTTTTGGAGTGCAGCAGCGGCTGGCCGTTTTCGTGAACCGGGTGATCATCCACAGCGCGTGGCCGAAGGCCCACAGCGCTGAACGGCTAAAACGAAAGCGGCGATCAATTGCCGCACTCCAAAGTGTTCCAAGGCGCCCCGCCAGGGCTCGCGGCCAGGCTTATCGCAAGGGGATCCCTTCGGCCTGGAGGAAAGCCAGCAGCGCAGCACGGAACTGGTCGATCTCCTGGCTGCTCAGCGTATGGTCCCAAGCCCCGAGCCAGTAGCGGAAGGAGTAACTCGCCTTGTCGGCCGGCAACCCCTTGCCTTTGTAGGCGTAGAGGAATTCGCGGCGCAGTACAAGCGGATGGGAGAAGCGGTCAAGTCGTTCTTCCAGGGCGGCGAAACCTTGGGCCACCTCCCAGACGAGCGAGAAGTCCTGCCACGAGCCGGGATAGATCGGCGGCGGCGCGTATTTCACGTCCGGGTAGATGGGGCCTTGCAGCTCATCCAGATCCAGTTCGAACCAGACCACTTGTCCCCCTTCCGGGCAGACAGTCTTCAAGAGCTTCGGGCCCAATACGCCCAGCCCGCCGCGCCCTCGTTGGCCGCCTCGCACCGTCACCCATCGCCCAGCCTCCTGCCACGGGGCCTCACCCGCGCCGGCTGGCTCGAAGCGGAAGGGTTCGCCCAGCACTCGCCCCAGGTCTTCGATAGCCCCTTTGATCTGGCGGAACTGCTCCTCCAGAGGCGGCTGGCCCGACGGACAGAAACTCACCCCGGCCAACTGCGGCGTTTCCCTCACCCCATTCTCAGCCTGGGTGAATACATGTCCGATTTCAAACAACCGGAACCGGTCGCGATGGGTTCGGTTTTGGGGAACCAGCGCCAACAAGTTGGGAACCAGTGTGGTGCGCAGCCTCCGTGTCTGCTGTGTGCTCGGGTTGGCCAATTCCAAAGCCCGCTGGGGTTGGAAACCCAGCTTTCGCAGCCAGGTGTCGTCCGTCCAGCCGTACGTGTGGACTTCCAGGAACCGATGCGAGGCGGCCAGAAGCCGGCGCGCCTTGTGCTCCATCCGCAGCGGCTTGTTCACGTGGAGCGGCTCCAGTAGGGCTGCCGGCAGCCGTGGCTCGATCTTGTCGTAGCCGTAAATCCGCAACACTTCCTCTACGATGTCGGCCGGGATGGAGATGTCCTGCTCGCTGCGGTGCGGCGGGATGCCCACTTCCAGCCGGCCGTCCGAGGCGTACTGTGCCCGGAAGCCCAAGTGGTGGAGGATGGCCAGCACTTCGTCGCGAGGCACCTCCGTGCCGGCCATCGTGGCCAATTGGCCCGGCGACAGCGTAATCGGCCGGAAATGCTCTTTCAGGTCGCCCACCACGGTGAACCGCGAAGTCACCTCCAGGGGAACTCCCGCCTCCTGGATCAAATGCAAGATCCTTGCCGCACCCAACTTGACGTTCACCGGTGGCTGGTTCTTCTCAAACCGCTGCGCCGATTCGGTTCGCAGATCCAACCGCACGGAAGTGCGGCGAACCCGGGACGCCTTGAAGTTGGCACTCTCCAGGAGCACCTTCGTCGTGGTAGGCTCCACTTCGCTATTCAGCCCCCCCATGATGCCGGCCAACGCCACGGGCTCCCGTTCGTTCCAGATCAGCAAATCTTCCGGCTCCATGGCCCGCTCTTGGCCGTCCAACGTCACGAAGGGCCCGTGACAGCCCATCCGGGCCACGCGGATCGCCTTCACTCGATCGCCGTCGAAGGCATGGGTCGGCTGGGCCAGTTCCAGCATCACGTAGTTGGTCAAGTCGACCATCAAGTTGTACGTGCGCTGGCCCAGGGCATGCAGCCGCCGCTGGATTACCAGCGGCGAGGGCATCGTGGCCGGCACTTTGAACTCAATGCACCCGTAACAGGGGCAGTCCTCGGGATCGTCGACCGCCAGCGGATAGGCAGGCAGGCGGTCGTACTGCGCCAGATCCACCATGGGCAGCGGCCGCAAAGGGCGTCGGAAAATGGCCGACAGCTCCCGGGCGAAGGCATAATGTCCCCACAGGTCCGGCCGGTGGGTGAGGCTCTTGTTGTCGATCTCGATAACCACATCCTGCGGTGGCATGTACCGGGCCAACGGCGCCCCGGTCTCCAGCGACGCAGGGCACTCCAGGAGCCCTTCGTGCCACTGGCTCATGCCCAGTTCCCGGGGCGAGCAGAGGACCCCTTCGCTGCGACGCCCCGCCACATCGGCCGCCTCGATGCGCAACCCGCCGGCCAGCTCCACCCCAGGGGGCGCAAAGGGGGCCTTCATCCCCTCGCTCAGATTGGGGGCCCCGCAGACCGTATGGTATCGCCGATCGCCACAGTCGACCGTGGCTACCTGCAGCCGTTCCCCATCCGGCCCGGCGCCGGAAAGCGGCTCGACCGATATCACATGGCCTACCACTACCCCGTCAACGGCGCGGCTGAGCACCTCGAGCCCCTCCACCTCGGCCGTGGCCATGGTCAGCCGATCGGCCACCCGCTCCGGGGCGATACCCGAAAGATCCACGAAGTCGGAAACCCAATCCAAAGAGATCTTCAACGTCCACCCTCCCCGAACCAGCTCGACCTGCTCACACCACCGCCGGGAACTGCTCGCAAAACCGGATGTCGCCCGAATTGAATAGGCGGATGTCGGGAATGCCGAACTTGAGCATGGCCAGTCGCGTCAGTCCCAAGCCGAAGGCAAAGCCGCTGTAGACCGTGGTGTCCACCCGGCCGAACTCCAACACCCGCGGGTGCACCAACCCGCAGGGGATCAGCTCGATCCAGCCGGTTCCCTTACACGTGGCACAGCCCGCCCCCTCGCACAGCAGACACTGGCTGTCCAATTCGAACCCAGGCTCCACGAAGGGGAAAAACCCGGGCCGCAGCCGCACCTTCACCTCACGGCCGAACACGGCCCCCAACAGGGCCTTCATCACGGCGATCAAGTTGGCCACCGAGATGCCGCGGTCCACCAGCAGCCCCTCCAGCTGGTAGAAGGTGTTCTCGTGGCTGGCGTCGATCGCCTCGTAGCGAAAACATCGCCCAGGAAAGATCGCCCGCACCGGGGCCCCGAACCGCTCCAATACACGCACCTGGTTGGCCGACGTGTGCGTGCGCATCAACATGCCGTTGGTCAGCCAAAAGGTGTCCTGCATGTCGCGCGCCGGATGGTCGGGCGGGATGTTCAGGGCATCAAAGTTGTAGTACTCGGTCTCCACCTCTGGGCCAGTCAGCACGGTGAAGCCCATCCCCTGGAAGACGTCCTCCAACTGCAGCTGCACCAGCGAAATCGGGTGCAGACTCCCGACGCTGCGCCCTGCGCCGGGCAGCGTCATGTCGATCGCCCCGCCCGGCGCGGCCGCCAGCTGGCCGGCG
>DQVB01000649.1 GCA_015661985.1 Planctomycetota bacterium
AGATCGCCCCGGCCGGGCGGCGGCCGGACACGCAAGAACCGCACCACCCCGTCGTGCACGTGCGGCTGCTCTTCGGTCACCTTGTGCCAGTTCTTCAGGTCGCTGCGCAACAGCCCCTCGATCGTGATCCCTGCTCCCGGTGCCGTCTGGCCGGCGATGGTGATGTACGGCTCGGTGATCACGATGTCGCCGCGAATCACGCCGGAGACTTCGAAGACAACGACCCGCGGCCCTGGCGTCTGGCAGGCGGTGTTCAGGCTGCCCGGCCCCGACGGCTCGAGCGTCGTCACCTTGATCACCTTCGCGCCGCGTCCGCCCGGCGTGTGCGCCCCGAACCCTTCCGCACCGGGAAAGGCCGGCAGAGGCTCTTGGCCACCGGGGGCCGGCGCCATGACCACCAACGCAGTAATCACAGCCGGTAAAGCGGTTGCCCGCATGGCGAAGTGCTCCTCACCATCAATCAGCGTGGACGCGGCCGGCCGCAGCCAAATGAGCGACACCTGCCGGGTGTCACTTCAAGAGCAGTGTGCGGTGTTGCGTCGATCTTTTGCTGCGATATCTTGTCCGCTCGCCACGTGGCCGCGTCGCCCCATCTTGGACACGGCACGAGCCGAGGCGAGCCAGTCGGCGCGCCGCAGGAGTGGGGGCCAGCACCATCCGCGCGTTGTGGCTCGAGGACTCACGAAAGGTCGGCTCTTGAAAACTCTACCCCGACGTTGCAGAGAGGAAACGCAGGATGGACATTGTTGCCCGTCAATGATGGGCTCGACCGGCGCGGTCGGCTGGTGCGACAAAACTCACATTTTGCGACGTCCACGGTGGTCAGGTTATTGTGCGTTTTCTGCCACCGATGACAGACAGGAATGTCCATCCTGCCCTGCCGCTTTGCAACGCCGGGGTCTATTCAGGCCGGCTATTGAAGAACAATGGCGTGGGCGGATGGAATCGGGCGTGGGGCGTGGCCAGCGGTATTCGTCTGGCGAAAAGGGACGCTGCCAGCCGTCCCGGGCGGGGTTGGATTCCAGTCGTCGGCTGCACGGGGGCCGGGCTGGTCCGCTCGGCGGGTGTGCACTATACTTAAGTGTTTTGGTCGATCGAATGCCATGCTCGGAGAGGGGTTCAGGCGATGCGGATGGAACGGCTGGTGGCGTTGTGCAAGCGGCGAGGGTTTCTCTTTCAGTCCAGCGAAATCTACGGGGGATTGAACGGCTTCTGGGACTACGGCCCGTTGGGCGTGCTGCTGAAGCGGAACGTGCGCGAGGCCTGGTGGCAGGACATGGTCACCGCCCACAACGAACTGGAGGTCCCGCCCGGGGCCCCCTCGGCCTACGAAATGACCGGGCTGGACACGACGATCATCATGCACCCCCAGGTCTGGAAGTGTTCGGGCCACTACGACATGTTTTGTGACTACATGGTCGACTGCCGCGAGTCGAGACGGCGGTATCGCTACGACCAGATCCAGGGCCGCTGGGTGGAGGCCAAGGGAGAGGAGATCTTCGTGGCCACCGAGCAGTCGGGCCAGGAGGGCTACGAGGAGGTGGAGCATCGGGCGCTGAAGTACTTCCATCTGCGCAGCAAGGACAAAGAGGAACTGGAATGGAAGAGCCCGCTCGTGTCTTTGACCTCGGTGAAGGACCTGGGCCGCGTGCTGGGACCGGACGCCAAATCGCTGGGTACACTCACCGAGCCGCGCGAGTTCAACCTGATGTTCAAGACCTACGTCGGTGCCTTGGGCGGCGAGGATTCGGTCGCCTATCTGCGGCCCGAGACAGCCCAGGGGATCTTTGTGAACTTCAAGAATGTGCTGGACAGCACCCGTGTGAAGATCCCTTTCGGGATCGCCCAGGTCGGCAAGAGCTTCCGCAATGAGATCACCCCGCGGAACTTCACTTTCCGTTCCCGGGAGTTCGAGCAGATGGAGATCGAGTTCTTCTGTCATCCCGGCACTTCGGAGGCGTGGTACCGGTACTGGCGGCAGCGGCGATTCCAATGGTACGTCGACCTGGGGCTGGCCAGCGACCGGCTCCGGCTCCGCGACCATGACCCGGAGGAGCTGAGCCATTACTCGTGCGGCACAGCGGACATCGAGTACGCCTTCCCCTTCCTGCCGGAGGGCGAGTTCGGGGAGTTGGAGGGGGTGGCGCACCGGGGAGATTTCGACCTCCGTAGCCACATGGAGGGCAAGCTGGTACGGCAGGGCGATCAGTTTGTGTTGGAGCGGGACGCCGACGGACAACCGCGCTACCGGGGCAGCGGCAAGGATCTGACGTATTTCGACTCCGACACCAAGCAGCGCTACATCCCGCATGTGATCGAGCCCTCCGCGGGTGCCGACCGCGCCACGCTGGCGTTTCTGTGCGAGGCCTATTCGGAAGACGAGGTGCCGGACGAGAAAGGGCGCCCCACCAAACGGGTTTTCCTCCGGCTCCATCCGCGCCTGGCGCCCATCAAGGCCGCGGTGTTTCCCCTGGTCAAAAAGGACGGCATGCCCGAGGTGGCCCGTGAGATCTACGGGCAGCTGAAGCCCCATTTCGAGGTCTTCTACGACGAAAAGGGGGCGGTGGGACGACGCTACCGCCGCCAGGACGAAGTGGGAACGCCGTTTTGCATCACGGTGGACGGCCAGACGTTGGAGGACGGGACCGTCACCCTCCGCGACCGCGACTCGCTGCGCCAGTGGCGAGTGCACAAGGATCAGTGCGTCGAAGAAATCAGCCAGCTGCTCCGCGCCGCCCAGCTGGCCTGCGTGGAGAAGTAACCCCCACGTTGCAGAAAGGAAACGTAGGATGGGCATTCGTGCCCGTCAATCATCGGCTCGGCCGGCCACTCCGGCTCGTGCGGCAAAACTCATTTTGTGACCTCTACGATGCCCCGGTTATTGTGCCTTTTGTCCCACATATGACGGACAGGAATGCCCATCCTGCCCTGCCGGTTTGCAACGTTGGGGGGTAAGAGTTTCCGCGGTGGGCCTGCTGGGCGCGTAAAGAACTGGGCAACCGACAAAACAGGGCAGCGTCACGCAGCTCGCCTGCGCCGGCTCACAGCCGCCGGCAGCCACCTTCTCCCCCGAGCGGCCGGACAAGGCGGGCGCGAACGACAGTGGGAATGCGCCGGACCTGCAGTCTGGCTGTCGCAGCCGCCACAACCATCCCACAACGTGGGTAGAGCCAACACCTCGGTTGCGGCTCCCGGGGAAAATTCCGGCTCGCCCTGGGCGTCTCTGAGCCCAGGCGTACCAGCCGGACAGCGTCCGAGGGGCTATGCTTGTCTTGAGGCCAGGCTCCCCTGCTGCCGCCGGCATGAAAGGTGCGCGCGTGCCCGAACTGTCACTCGGAAACCTCCAAATTCCCGGAGCCGTAATGGCGGGGCTGGCCGTGGCCGCCACCTACGTGCTCCTGTTGTGCCGTGGCCGGCCGTTCACGGTCTTCGACGGCATGGTGACGATTGGACTGATGGCAGCGGTCACAGGGCTGGCCATCCCGCTCATCGAACAAGCGGACCAGCGGGCCCGGCAGGCGGCACTGGACCAAATCCTGCACAGCCTGCGCTCCCACATCGCACTGTACAAGGCCGAGCATGGCGGCAAGCCGCCCGTGTTGCTCGACGGGACGCTGCCCCAGTTGCTCTACGCCACCAATGCCCAAGGGATCCCCGGGCCGGCCGGCGAGCATTATCCCTACGGCCCCTATTTCCGCTACGGCCTCCCGGCCAATCCCTTCACCAATGTGGCTACCGTGACCGCCACGGAAACTTTTCCTCCCAAGGCGGCCAGTGGCACAGGCGGATGGCTTTACCACGAACCCACAGGCCAGATCACCGCCGATCTGGAGGGGTTCCTGGACAAATGATGCCCCGCGGCCGAAACCGAGGGGGCCGCGGCCAACGGGCCAGAAGAAACGAGCCCAGGGAAACCGGGCGCTGGACGGCCCGTCCCTCCCAGACCACTGCGTCGCCCAAAAAAGGGAGCAGGACGCTCGCCCCGAACCGGTGGCCAAGCCGGCCACATCCCATCATGCCATAGGCTCTCACTCGGCCACCGGACCTTACCGGATCAACCGCACGCCGCAGCCGTTTTCCTCGGGATAGCGTACTCGGCCGCGGTCGATGGTCACGCCCCTGGCGATGTCTTCGGCCAACAACAACGCCCCGTCCATGTCCACGTAATCCAACAGCGGCGACAGCTGGGCGATGGCCGAAATCCCCACCGTCGACTCGGTCATACAACCGACCATCACCTTCAGGCCCAAGTGGCGAGCGCGGGCGATCATCCGCCGGGCCGGCGTCAGCCCGCCGCACTTGACCAGCTTGATGTTCACCCCGTGGAAGAAGCCCAGACAGCGGTCCACATCCGCCTCGGTCTGGCAGCTTTCGTCGGCCACCAGCGGCAGGGGCGATTGGTCTCTTAGGCGACGCATTCCTTCCCAGTCCTCCGGCGGCAAGGGCTGTTCGATGAATTCCACGTTCAGTCCTGCCAGCCGGGGGGCAAGGTCCAACGCTTGCTCGACGCTCCAGCCGCAGTTGGCGTCCACGCGGAAGATCGCGTCCGTATGACGGCGCAGCGATCGGACGATCTCCAGGTCGTGGTCCGTTCCCAGCTTGATCTTGTAGACCGGCCAACCGGGAAACTCCTGGATCTTAGCGATCATCTTGTCGATCGTGTCCAGCCCGATCGTGTAATCAGTGGGAGGAAGCTTCGCCAGCGTAAGCCCCCACAGCTTCCAGACAGGCTGGCCGCGCAGCTTGCCCCACAGGTCGTGGGCGGCCACATCCAGGGCGCACTGGGCAAACGTGTTCTGCTCGAGGGCAGGGCGGCACTGTTCCCAAAGCGCCCTCGGATCCTCCAGCTGGCCGCCTTCCAGGAGCGGCCGCACTCGCTCCAACGCCGCGGCCATATTCTCCCAGGTGGCCCCGTAGAAATCGTTCTCCCCGGCTTCGCCGTAGCCACGGAGTCCGTCTTGTTCCAGTTCGACCACCAGCGCGCGATAGACGGCGGAAGATCCGCGAGCGATGGTGAAGACGTGACGCAGGGGGAGTTCGAATCGGTGTAGCCTGAGCTTCACTTGCCCAACTCCCGCTTCAGTCGAATCACGGCTTCCACCAGTTCGTCCGGGCCGTGGCGCAGTACGTCGCAGGTCGGCAGGCCGAACCGGCTGCGCACCCGGTCCCGTTCGGCGTCCACTTCGGGCCCGGAGAACCTGTGTCCGTTGATGGCCATCCCGATCACCCGGCAAGGGTGCATGATGTTGGCCGCCGCTTCGTAGAATTCTATGACCCGCTTCAACGGCGGCAACGGCACATCCTCCATCCCCTCTACCGCCCGGCGCCCCATTTCGTAACAAAGGATCAGGCCGTCGGGCATCGCACCGTGCAACAGGCCCAAGCTGACGCAAGAGTACCGCGGGTGAAACAGGCTGCCCTGGCCCTCCACCACGATCACCTCATGGTGTTGATTGGCCAACACGAGCCGTTCGGCGGCGCCGTTGAGGAAATCGGAGATCACCCGGTCCACGCAACAGCCGTCACCTTCGATGAGCATGCCCGTCTGGCCGGTGGCCACGAACTTGGCATCCACACCGTGCCGCTTCAGGCCTTCGGTCACCTCGACGGCCGTGAGCATCTTGCCCACGCCGCAGTCGTTGCCCACGGTGTGGATCCGCAGGCAGCCTTCGCGGATCCCCCGGCGCTGGGCCACCTCGCGCTGGTCGTTTCGCCGCAGATCGATGAGCCTGACGCCATGCCGGCGGGCTGCCGCCGCCAATTCGGGATCGTCCCCCAGGAACTCGTGCAGTCCCGACACAACGTCCAGTTTCCGCTGGATGGCCTCCAGCACAACGGCTCGCCACTCCGGCGGCATCTTCCCGCCCGCCGGGGCGATACCGATCAACAGCGTGTTCGCCTCCGGTGCCTCGGCCAGCCCACCCACCACGGGGATTTCGCCGCCCACCCCCATCACCTCTTGACTGCAGCGCCCGGCGTGCATGCGGTCCAGCACGGCCACCACCTCGTGCGGCCGATAGCGGATCACACAGTGCGCGGTCTTGGCCGTATGTGGGTCGTTGTGCCCGTCGGTCAGGATGATCATCTTGCGGGTGCGGTTCATGGCTCCGAAATTAGCCGCTTCCAGCCGCCAATGCAAGGGCCCGCGCCTCGGGTCGCGCCGCGTCAAAACCTCTGCTCGTGCATGCCCCGGCGCAGTGGGCGGGGGTTCGTCGGTCGTTGGCTGGACGGGGGCACAAGCCCGGGCGAGCTGTGCGGCGGGCGCCGTTCGGACATGACCGAACTCAGAGGGCAGGGTGTGTGGGACGCCGGCCAGCCAGGCTCATCCCGTGACATCCCCTCAGCCTCACCGCCCTCCCGGGGCGCGCGTATCGCCGCCACGGCGGCTCGAGAGCCACTGCCAGTAGAACTCGGCCAGCGCCGCCGGGGTGCCGAAGAACACCACCATGCTCAGCAGCTCAAAGGCCGATTGGGGCGTCTTGGGAAGGATGGAAACCACGCCCAGACAAATGGGAATACTCACCCCGCCGACAGCCAACGCCAAAAAGGGGTTCTCCTCGCCGACCTTCTCCGGATCTACCCCGCGGAAGGCCAAATAGAGTTTGAAAACGCTAGCCAGCACAAGAGCCACGAAGGGAGCCACCAGCCCTATGCCGATGCCCAGCCCTGGCCGTTCGCTCCAGACAGCCGGGCTGCGCTCGGCCAGTTCGACAACCAGGATCCACAGGGAGGTGGTCAGCCACACCCCAACGGCAAATGCCACGTAATCCCGGCGCCAAAAAGGCCGCTGGGCACCCGATCCGCTCGCCCGGCCCCCTCTTGCCTCCGTTTTGTCTCGACCTGAACCCGTCACAACGTGCCCTCCAAGGCATCCGATTTGGTCACCACCAAAGCCCCCTCCCAGCCCCAGGGCACATGCGCCTCGATGCGGCCCTGAGGCGCCACAGGCCAAACCCGTCAATCCATGATATCAACGGTGCCCCACTGCGTGAAGGCCGATCGCTCAGCCCAGCGACGGCTCGACGGCATCCGTTCACGGCCCGCGGCTGGTGAACGCGCACCTCGTTCCCGGGCTCCCCCCTCGCTGTCAAGCTTGAGCTTGGGAACGAGGACAAGAATCGGCTGTACGTTACATTGTTTCCTTCTCGGTGTCTGGCCGGTTGTGTCCAGCGCATCCGCATGGCACCTATTTCCACCCAGTTCCCGATACGTCGCGCAGTCGGGGTGTGCCGGTTGTGCTGCTGATGGCCGAGCGAATGGAAACGGCCGGCGTCGAGGCAAGTCTGGCGGAGCCCATGAACATGCCCCCACCCGATACGATGCCAACGGCTTTCCCCGTGGACTGGCTGACGACCGGCGCGCCTACCGGATCAATGATGGACTCTGTGTCGAGCTTTGCGTCGAGTTTCACACGATAGCCTTCCGGCGCTGTGTCGGTGATCGTGCCTTCGAGCAGTTCGTACCCCATGCTGCGAGACTTGTCCTTCTTCGCAAACCAGACTCGCTCCCCGACTTCGAGCCTTTCCCGTTGGTCCAACTCGACGATCGCATTGTCCGCAACGCGTCGGTCCGAGGGCATCAGCAAACAGACACCACGGTAGTCTTGGATCGAGCGGCGGCGGCCACGCGCGTCGGCACTCTCCTTGAACATCACCCCTGGGCCTGGCTTTCCCCAGATCGTCTCGAAACTTGCCACGGGTTGCAGGCCGGGCGACGTGAACCAGCCTGCTCGGGCAAACACCCGGTCTTTCATTTCCAAGAATTCGGTGCTGGTGACCCCGACCGTGCGCCCTGTGTCACTCCGCGTGAAAAACCCGGCGCCACCGTAGACCGTCTCCCCATCGGCCGATTGAAAGACAGGTTGGTAAAGGATGGGGCCAGCAGGCGGTTGCGCTGAGGGCCGCAGCAAAGTCCCTCGCGGCGAAGGGGCTTCCCGCGCGGCTTCGCCCTTCGGTCGATCGTAGACACCGCCACAACCGAGCCATGCCACGGAGACCAGTGCGGCTCCCAGCACGGAAAACATGGAGCCACCACATACACACAGCAAGCCTTTTCGCATGACAACCCTCCCCATGCACGCCAACAGCCACAGACGTATCCGGACCCGTGACTAATCGCATGAACCACAAACGCAGGTGCCCGAGTGGGTGTGCGAGGCCGGCAGCGAATCCGCCGCCGAACCGGATCATACGCTCTACCGACGGTCGCTGGAGCTGGTGCGCGCGGAATTCGAAAACCGTACCTGGGAGGCGTTCTGGAGAACGGCTGTCGACGGCCGGCCAGCCCGCGAGGTGGCCGAAGAGCTCGGCATGAGTCGGCTAGCCGTCTACCAGGCCGAGTCCCGAGTTCTCCGCCCATTGCGCCAAGAGCTGGCCGGTCTGTTCTAGATCTTTCTTTCAACACCACCGGTGCGGCATGGTTTGTCCTGGACCCCTTTCGGGTCACAGGCGTGCGAGACGGTCCGTCCGTTCGTAGTCCCGCCTTTAGGGGGAATGGTCAGTCCCTGTTTGCCCTCGCCCGCTTGTGCCTGAAGGCGGTACTACAAACCGACCAGATCTTGCTCCGCTCCGAAACTGTTACCCGGTTTTGAACCATGCCCGCCGGCGCCGGGCGATTGGAGGCATAACTACTTGGTTCACAGTAGGTTCTGGCTGCCCGCCGAAAACCGTGTCAAACCCTACCGATAGTCTTGTGGAGAGCAATGCGCCGTCGATGGGAGCCGAACTCATGTCCGCTTCAGCATGCCCGTCGCGAGACGAAATCGCTCGATACCTGGCCGGTCGGCTGGATGACGTCGAGTCGCAACAGCTTCTGGAGCATATCGAAACGTGCGCCGGTTGCGAAGCCGCCCTGGACACCATGGATCGAGCTTCGCCCGGCGTACCGCCCCGCACGGCCGACACCCCGGCCGAGGTCCGGCCAAGCCCGAGTAGACCGGCTTGCCGCCAATGGGCACGTGCGAAACGTCCGCTCCCGCCTCCCCTTGCCAATCACCTCATCCGACACACATACGGGCCAGCGATAGTTCCCCGGAGGTTGGGTGATCGTAATAAGAATCACGGCTCCCCCCGAATACTGCGCGCTCTGCTAGTGGTAGCCCCAGAGGCGCGGTACAATAAAGTCATAGTTGGACAGCGCCACTCAGGAAC
>DQVB01000557.1 GCA_015661985.1 Planctomycetota bacterium
GCCGCCGCAGGAGCATCGGGGGCACCGGTCCCCGAGCCCGCGGTGGTGGGCGGAACTTCCGTCGGGCTGCGCCCTCCTTCCGTTGCGCCCACCGCCTGTTCCTTTCCCAACTCCGAAGAGCCACGAAGTGCCCAGTGAGCCGAGGACGCCTCCCCTTTGCTCCGAAAACGCCTCCTTCTGTGGCAGGGGGGCCCCAGGGACGCTTCAGTCGGATGAGCCGTTTGAGTTCACGCCCGAGGGTGGTTCTACGTCAGCCCCGTTGGGCCCCGTCGATCGGTGTTCAGGAACCACACAGATGGGTTAGCTGTCGGTAGTGCCCCCTGTCCGTTGCCGTCGACCCGATAGGGAGACTGGCCCGGTTGCTTCCCCCGAAGAATTGGCAAGCTACAATATCGTGTTGGGTGGATGGCTCGGCCCGGTGGTGGCTCCAGTGGAGATTCGGTACGATCCAGCCGCCTGGGAACCGACGGGTTTGGGCGTGGGGATGGTCGCGATGGTCGAGCTGTTCTGGGCAGCGGTGGCCCCAGTCAATCTGCCGTATACCATCCTGCTGGCGCTGTTGGTGGGCTATTGGCTCCTCTATGTACTAGGCTTCTTTGGTTCGGAAGCCCTGGACCTTCTGAACCTGGATCTGGACGCCGACGCCGGGGGCGATCTGGACGCTGGCGTGGATGTGGATGGCGGGGTGGGTGCCGACGCCGATGTGGACGCGGACGTCGATGCGGATGCCGGCACAGGGGGCGCCGGCGGGGTACTGACGGCGTTGCTTCGCTTCGTTTACGCCGGGGATCTTCCCATCCTGATCATTGTGACGATCCTGGTGACGTCCATGTGGACCTTCTCCATCGCGATCAATCATCTGCTGGGCAACTCCAGTGGCTGGATCGCCTTGGGGCTGTTTTTCCCGAATTTCTTGATCAGCTTGATGGTGACCAGACTAGTGCTGAGGCCTTTCGTTCCCTTTTTGCGCCAGGTCTTCGAGCAGCGGAGCGATCGGGTGGAGATCCTGGGCAAGCGGTGCGTGATCACCTCGCTGGAGGCCACGCCGCAGTATGGCCAGGCGGAGATTGCCACCGGGGGCGCGCCGATTCGCTTGAACGTGGTGACGCGCCACGGCATCACCATGAAACGGGGCGAGGAGGGGGTGGTCTTTGAACACGACGAGGTGCGGGACGCGTATGTCGTTGCCCCGCTCGGCCTGGGGAAGCAATCCGACAGGGAGAATTAATCATGTTGTTCGGTTCCATTTGGACGGGCCTGTTCACCACGCTGTTTGTCATCGCCCTGCTGTTGGTCGTCGGCCTGTTGGTGATGGTGATCAAGTGTTGGCGCAAGGTCCAGCAGGGTACGGCGCTGATCGTCACCGGTGGGAACAGGCCAACGGTCCACTTTTCCAAGGCTATCGTCTGGCCACTGATCCGGCAGACGGAGATCATGGACATTTCGGTCAAACGGATCGAGATCTTCCGACATGGTTCGGAAGGTCTGATCTGTAAGGACAACGTGCGGGCGGACATCAAGGTGGCCTTCTTTGTGCGCGTCAACAACACCGAAGAGGACGTTCTGAAGGTGGCCCAGTCGATCGGCGTGAAGCGGGCGTCGCAACAATCGGCCCTGGTCGAGTTGTTCGACGCCAAGTTCTCCGAGGCGCTGAAGACGGTGGGCAAGCAGTTCAACTTCGTGGACCTATACACGGAGCGGGATACGTTCAAGGACCGTATTTTGCAGACGATCGGCCGCGACTTGAACGGATACATCCTGGACGACTGCGCCATCGACTACCTGGAACAGACGCCCATGGAGAAGCTGGATCCGCAGAACATCCTGGACTCCGAGGGGATCAAGAAGATCACGGACCTGACGGCGCGCCAGCAGGTGTTGGCCAACCACATCTCCCGCGAGAAGGAAAAGACGATCACCAAGCAGAATGTGGAGGCTCGCGAGGCGATCCTGGAGCTGGAGCGCCAGCAGGCCGAGGCCGAACAGAAGCAGAAGCGGGAGATCGCGGCCGTGGTGGCCCGCGAGGAGGCCGAGGCGGCGCGGATCGAGCAGGAGGAACGGCTCCGGGCCGAGCAGGCACGGATCCGAGTCGAAGAGGAGTTGGCTGTTGCTGAGCAGAACAAGCTCCGCCAGATCCTGGTGGCCCAGCGGAACAAGGAACGCACCGACAAGGTGGAAATCGAGCGGGTGGAACGGGACCGGCTCTTGGAGGTCACCGAACGGGACCGCGTCGTGTCGCTGGCCGAGATCGAAAAGGAAAAGGCTATCGAGGTGGAGAAAAAGGCGATCCAGGATGTGATCCGGGAGCGGGTGATGGTCGAGCGGGCCGTGGTCGAAGAGGAGGAGAAGATCAAGGATACGCGCGAGTTCGCCGGGGCCGAACGGGCCAAGCGGGTGGCCGTCACGGAGGCCGAGCAGGAGGCCGAGCAGCGGCTGGTGAAGGAGATCAAGGCGGCTGAAGCGGCCCGCGACGCCGCCCGTTTCGCGGCGGAGCGCGAAGTGATCGCCGCCGAAGCACGGCGAAACGCCGCCGAACGGGACACGGCCGCCAAGAAGATGCTGGCCGAAGGGATCACCGCCGAAGAAGCCGCCCTGGGGATTGCCGAGGCCAACGTGATTGAGAAGAAGGCGGTGGCCGAAGCCCGCGGCATGGAAGCCAAGGCCGAAGCCGTGGAAAAGCAAGGCTCGGCCGAGGCGAACGTCATGCGCCAGAAGTTCCACGCCGAAGCCGAGGGGATTAGTGAAAAGGCCAAGGCCATGAAGCTCTTCCACGAAGCCGGCCAGGAGCACGAGGAGTTCAAGTTGCGGCTGGACAAGGACAAGGAAGTCGAGCTGGCCGCCATCGGCGCCCACCGGGACATCGCCCACAAACAGGCGGAGATCGTGAGCAAGGCTCTCGAGTCGGCCCGTATCGACATCGTGGGCGGGGAAACCGAATTCTTCGACCGCATCACCCACGCCATCACGTCCGGAAAGGCCGTGGATCGCTGGGTGGGCAACAGCGATGTGCTCCGTGATATCAAGGGGACTTTCTTCAACGGCGACCCGGTCTATTTCCGGCAGCGGCTGGAGCAGTTCGTCAGCCAGTTCAACCTGGGGAGCGAGGACATCAAGAACCTGTCGATCGCCGCTTTGATCGGCAAGATGATGGGATTGACGGACGAGGAGAGCGTGCGCAACGAATTGCAGAGGTTCCTTGATATGGCCCGCGCCGCCGGGTGGTCGGACCGGCCAGCGGCGGCCCTGAAACCCAAGTAGACGGCCTTGGGGCGAGGCATGAACACAGGACGGGGGCGGGCCCGGCGAGACGCACGGACATCAAGCTGGCAGGTATCCCCATGGCTGAATCCCTCGAAGCGACTCGGACAGCCGACCAGTCTCCTGCCGAAGAGCTGGAACACGGCACCTATGAAGTCCTCCGTGGCCGGCTGCGCGCTGCTGGGCGCGAGTTGCGCGACCGGCTGGAAAAGCTCAATCAGGCACGTAAAGAGGTCTTCGGGGCCGTCGAAACCCGCCTGGTGGCCACCGAACGGGTTACCACGGACAACAACTGTATCCCCCGCGACGTGGTGTCCGTTGGCGGCCGCTTCATCCTCGGCTACAACGTCTACATCGGACTGCGCTCCACTACGCGACTGGAAGACGTCTTCGCCATCTATCGCATGGAAGACCACCACTTCCTGCGCGAGTCGCTCGAGCTGATCGCCGACGAGCAGTTCCAGCGGGATTTCACCGAGCTGTTCAAGTATTACCGAAAGACGGTGTTCAGCCAGTTCGCGCGGATCGGACCGCACCTGTTCATGGTTTTCCGGATCAGTGACGACGTCAACGACGTGAAGACCTTCAAGTGGGCGGTCCAGGAGGACGAGCTCGTCTACGTAGACAACCGCAGCGACCACGAGTTTCGCTTCCCCCCGCAGCACGGGTTCGAGTGGATCCGCACGCGCCGTGAAATGCACGTGGCAGGCATCCATCCCCACGTGAACATCGAGGACCGGGTCTTCGTGGAGACCGTGGGCGGCGACCTGACCGTGAAAATCGAGAACAACACGGACACGGGCGAAGGGATCTACGCCGAACCCGTGGAGGACCCGGACCAGACGCTGGACGACGCCGAAATCTACTACGCCATCGTGGGCAGCCTGGTGCTGCTGAAGCTCCGCCCGTACCAGGAAAAACGGTTCCGTTACCTGGTCTACTGCGACAAGACCCAAGCGGTACGACGGCTGGATGCCATCGAGGACGCCTGCATCCTCTTGCCCGACGACCAGGGCATCATCTTCTCCAACGGCTACTTCCTCCAGAGCGGCGAGTGCAAGACCTTTGACAGCGCGCTTTCCCCGATGGTCTTCAGCCGGCGGATCCAGTCGCCCAACGGAGAAGACTACCTGTACGTGTTCTACAACCGCCGCGAAGGCGTCTATCTGCTTTTGCCTTACAACCTCATCCAGCAGAAGGTCGACACGCCGATCATCTGCAACGGCTTCTCCCTGTTTGAGAACGGCGAAATGATCCTCTTCAAGGGGCAGGGCGAACCGCAGAAACACCATGCCATCCAGATCTGGCAAACCCCTTACACCTCGCCCGACTACCTTCCGGCGGTACGCACAGACAGCTTCCTGTACAAGGTGGGCAACCGCGATATCGTGCGCGGGATGGCCGAATGTCACGAGGTGCTGACTCTCATCGGCAAGGAGGACAGCTACGCCGGCCTGTTCGTCGACCTGGCGAGGAAGACGTCTGACATCCTGGACAGCTACTACTGGTTGGGCGAGCCCGAGGCGTGCAACCTTCGGGAAGTGCTGCTGCCCATTAAGGAGGCCGCGGAGGCGGCCATCGGCGAATTCGAGAAGGTGCTCAGTGTCCGCCGCAGCACACGCCGGCAGCTGGAGGTGGTCAAGGCCAAGGCGGACAAGATCACCAAGGCGGTGGCGGTTCGACGGTTCGAAAACGTCGCTGACTTCGTCCATTCGCTGGCCGAACTGCGCAGCGTGCGCGGCGAAATCGTTTCCTTGCGCAACCTCCGTTACATCGAGGTGGCGGCCGTCGATCAGCTGGAGGCCCGCGTCGCCGAGCAGGCCGAGCGGGTGGCCACCGGCTGCGTCCGTTTCCTCCTCAAACCGGAATCCCTGGCGCCCTACGAGGAGGCCATCGGCCGCCAGGCGGCGCGGATCGACGAGGTGAACAGGGTTAGCGAGGCGAAGGAACTGGAAGAAGAGATCAACACCACGGCCAGCGAGCTGGAGCTGCTGATCGAAACGGTCAGTAACCTGAAGATCGAAGACGCCACGCAGCGCACGGCCATCGTCGATGGCATCTCGGCCCTGTTCGCGCGGCTGAACCAGGCGCGGGCGGCGCTGAAGACGCGCACCGGCCAGCTGGCGCGGGCGGAAGGCGCCGCCGAGTTCGCTTCGCAGCTGAAGCTGCTGGACCAGAGCGTGGCCGGCTACCTGGACGTGTGCGATACCCCGGAAAAGTGCGATGAGTACCTCACCCGCATGATGCTCCAGCTGGAGGCGCTGGAAGGACGTTTCGCCGAGTTCGAGGAGTTCGTCGTCCAGCTGGCCGAAAAACGACACGAGGTGGCCGACGCCTTCGAGACGCGCAAACTCCAGCTGCTGGAGGCTCGCAACCGGCGCATCACGGCGCTGGCCGCCGCGGCCGACCGCATCCTCAGGGGCATCCAGACGCGCGTGGCCGCCTTGAACTCAATCGACGAAATCAACGGCTATTACGCCTCCGACCTCATGGTCGAAAAGGTCCGCGACATCGTACGCCAATTGAGCGACCTGGGTGATACGGTCAAGGTGGATGATATCCAAACGCGCCTGAAGACGACCCGCGAAGATGCGGTGCGCCAGCTCAAAGATCGCCAGGACCTGTTCGAGGAGGGCGACCAGCTCATCCGGCTGGGCAACCACCGATTCACCGTCAATACCCAGCCCTTCGACCTCACCACCGTCCACCGCGACGGCCGCATGTTCTTCCACCTGACCGGCACCGAGTACTTCCAAGAGATCACCGATCCGGAGTTCGTGCAGACGCGACCCGTGTGGGATCAGCAGCTGGTTTCGGAGACCGACGAGGTCTACCGAGGGGAATACCTGGCTTACCATATACTGAAGTCCCTGGGCACAGACGACGTGCCTGACGCGGTCACGTTGAGCCAATATGACGACCAGAAGCTGCTCACGTTCGTGCAACAGTTCATGGCCCCGCGATACCGCGAAGGATATGTCAAAGGGGTGCACGACCAGGATGCGGCTCGGATCCTGCGAGCCCTGGTCGAGTTGGAGACCACCGTGGGCTTGCTCCGCTATCATCCTCGGGCCAGAGCCCTGGCCGTGGCCTTCTGGCATCAGCTTTCCGACGCCCAACAGAAAGGGCTCCTGGAAGCCCGTCTGGCCGGCTTCGGCAAGGTGCGCACACTGTTCCCCGCCACCGGGCCCCAGGACCAGTACGTAGGAGAGCTACAGGAACTTCTGATCGGCTACGCGGAAAGCCAGGAGACGTTTCCGCGCGACCTGTGCGAGCAGGCTGCGGAGTACCTGTTCGAAGAGCTGACGCGCAGCGACGGCGGGTTCGTCATCAGCGGCCGGGCCAGCCGCCTGTACCAGGACTTCCAGGCGTATCTGGAGCAGAAGTTCTTCACCGACCAGTACCAGCAGTGTGTCAAACAAGTGCAGGGCGACCCCCGCGCCGCATTCCTACTCCAGCGCGATTGGGTCGAAGCCTTCCTGGCCGCCCGCGGCCGGGCGGAAGACCGCGACTACGCCGACGAGGTTGCTGTGCTGTTGTGGACCGGCGCGTACGATGTGGCCCGGGTGGTGGACGTGGCGGTGATCCGCGACCTGGATGGCATGGTCGGCAACCACCCGCTGATCATGGACCACAAGTACCGGCTCAACTACAACGACTTCCTCCTGAAGCTCCGCCGGCACCAGCGCGAGGTGGTGCCGCGCTTCGAAGCGTACGGGCGACTGAAAAAGGAGCTGGTGGACCGCCAGCGGGACCGGCTCCGCCTGGACGAATACCGCCCGCGCGTGCTCACCTCCTTCGTGCGCAACCGGCTCATTGACCAGGTCTACTTGCCGCTGGTGGGCGACAACCTGGCCAAGCAGCTCGGCGTGGCCGGCGAAGCCAAACGGACCGACCGCATGGGCCTTTTCCTCCTCATCTCGCCGCCCGGCTACGGCAAGACCACGTTGATGGAGTACATCGCCAACCGCCTGGGCCTGGTGTTCATGAAGATCAACGGCCCCGCCCTGGGGCCCCAGGTCACTTCGCTCGACCCGGCCACCGCGCCCAACGCCGCAGCGCGCGAAGAGCTGGAGAAACTGAACCTCGCCTTCCGCATGGGCGACAACGTGATGATCTATTTGGACGACATCCAGCACTGCCATCCCGAATTCCTGCAGAAGTTCATCTCCCTGTGCGACGCCCAGCGGAAGGTCGAAGGGGTGTGGCAGGGCAAGACGCGCACCTACGACCTGCGGGGCAAGAAGGTGGCCGTGGTCATGGCCGGAAACCCGTACACCGAAAGCGGCGAAAAATTCAAGATCCCCGACATGCTGGCCAACCGCGCCGACACCTACAACTTGGGTGAAATCATCGGCCACAACGCCGACCTGTTCGAGATGAGCTACCTGGAGAACTGCCTCACCTCCAACCCGGTGCTCAACAAGTTGGCCAGCCGCAGCCCCAAAGATGTCTACGCCATCATCCGCATGGCCGAAACCGGTTCGCGCGAAGGCATTGAACTGCAAGGGAGCTACTCGGCCGC
This sequence comes from Planctomycetota bacterium, assembly GCA_015661985.1. Taxonomy (GTDB): domain Bacteria; phylum Planctomycetota; class Planctomycetia; order Pirellulales; family Thermoguttaceae; genus SZUA-1497. The sequence goes on from DQVB01000557.1 coordinate 7,784, forward strand.
CGAAGTGGACGAGATGGTGGCCGTGATGAAAAGGCTGATGCGCGTGCGCGACGTCGTCCTCCGGGTCAACCGCGAATACATCCGCTCGGCCGGCACCAGCGACCAGTATCGCACCGAACCGCCGTTCAAGCTGCAAGGCTCATACCGCAACATGAACCGGATCGCCTCACGCGTGGTGGCCGTGATGAACGACGAGGAGCTGGAAGAGCTGATCCTGGCCAGCTACCAGAACGACGCGCAGACACTGACCACCGGCGCCGAGTCGAACCTGCTCAAGTTCAAAGAACTCATCGGACGACTCACCCCGGACGAAGCCCTCCGCTGGGAAGAAATCAAGCGCACCTACCGCCGCAACGTCCAACTCCGCAGCGTGGGCGAAGACGAGAAGTTCGGCCAGATGATCGTTCAGTTGTCGAGCTTCACCGAGGGGCTGCACGCCATCCGCCGCGCCCTGGAGGGCGGGCTGGAACGGGTGCTCCAGGCCGAGTCCCGCAAGGCGGGCGGGGATGGGGCCACGCTGCGGGCCACGTTCGACGAGCAGGCGCTGGCCGCCTTGAAATCCTGGATCGACGAACTGAAGGCCCTTTCCGCCCAGGCGAAGGGGGCCGCGAAGGCGGAACAGCCGCAGCCGGTCCACGTGGTCACCAAGGTGCCTGCCGCGATCCTCAACGTCCTCCGCCGCCAGTTCCGTCTCATGGAAGGATGGCTCGCGCCGCTGTTGGAACACGCTCGCCGGCAGGATGAAGAGCTGGAGCGGCTCAAAGAGCTGATCCGCGAAAACCTGGCCAGCTACGGCAACCTGATCGCCGAACTGGAGGCGGCCAGCCGCCGCGGCGAAGGCTTGACCGAAGACTTGCCCAAGCAACCGCTCCCGCGGGCACAAACCGAGCCCGGCGCCACCCAAGAACCGCCCAAGTAACGCCGAGGTGTGTCTGGGATGGGACAAGCGCCTGTCACGGCCGGGCCGGAGCGCTGAAAGGGAATGCCAACCCCGCCGTGGCTTGGCTGTCCCCTCTCCAGAGCCGAGTATCCACCGTTCCGTCGATTGCCCACTGTACCCGCCTCAGGAGAGTCAGGCTATTTGCGTTCAGGAGAGCCGGGCTCTTGCGCCCGCCCCCCATGGCCTGGCTCCCCCGCTTCATCCAGCGGCTCTGCGGCTGCCGCTCGCGACAAAAGCGGGAAGAACCCACCACCCGGTCAGCCCCAAGGCGGCTCGTAGGATGGGACAAGCAAACGGTCTCCGC
>DQVB01000530.1 GCA_015661985.1 Planctomycetota bacterium
CCCATCCCCAACAGGAAGACGACAACCAACCATCCGCTGCGCTGCAAGACCACCTCCTTGTTCATCCTTCGGTGCGGGCCAGCTCCTTCAGGCGGTCGGCAGCCTGAGGTGAGGCCGGTGTATTGGAGAAATCCCCGACCAGCTCCCGGTACAACCGCGATGCCTGCTCGGGGCGATCCAATCGTTCCAGCATCTGGCCGGCCTCCCACAACGACTGGCCGGCCAATCGATAGTGGCGCCGGTACAGGATGGCAATGCGCATCAGCGCCAACGCCGCTTGCTCCCATTGGCCCTGGTTGCGCCATCCCTGGGCCAACACGTAGTACGGCCCGGCGCGCAACCGGTGGGGCATGGTTTCGATGGCCCGCTGCCATGCTTCGAGTTGTTCCGGAGCGACCGTGGCCACCTGGGTGCGCCAGGTTTGGGCCACGGCCAACAGGGCTACGGCCCGGTCCGAGCCAAGGGCCAGTTGTTTCAAGCGGTTCAGGGCCCGAGGGCGCGCGGCCGTGGACAGCAGGTGGCTAGCCCCCAACAAGGCGACCGCGGGGCCTTGGTTGCCCGCGATCCACTCCTCGGCCGACTGTTCCAGCGCTACGGGCGGCGGGGTCGGCAGCCAAGCCAAGGGAATACAGTCCAACTCGGGCGTCTGCGGGTCGCTGGCGATGAGCACCAGGAATTCGCGGCACGCCCGCTCCAGTTGGCCCAAAGCGCGATGGCACCAGACGATCTTGGCGGTCAGTTGGCGGCGGACCCACACCCGCGGTTCCGCCTGCCGGGCCACGCGGTACAGAGCCAGTGCGGCGCCGAAATCGCCTCGCGCGGCGGCCCGGTCGCCATCTGCCTCCTGGGGCGTCTTGGTCGTTTCCACGGCCACCACCTGATCGCCTGGGATCGTCCGTCGCAGGCCGCCGGCCAATTCCAGCACCAGCTGCCGGCCCGTGTAGTCGATCACCCGCCCTCCGGTGCGCCCACCGCTGGCCAGGTGGACCGTGTCCTGTGCCCAGGCCGCGGTGACCATGGCCAGCCAGACCACAGCCCCGGCCACACCGGCCAACCGGCCGAGTTGCCGCGCGGTCGTGCTCGTGCTTGCCGCCTTTCTCATCGTCGCCGCAGCTCTGTGGCAATGTCCACGTAGGCGTAACCCCCGCCGCTCTGACGGGCGAGCTTCTCCAGAAAGTTCATCCCGCCTTGTTTGGGCCCCAACCCGAATTCGATCGTATTGATCGTGATCCCGCCGGCCCGCCGAGTGATCTCGTCCACTTGCGCGTCGCTCAAACGGGGCTCGTCAGCATCGGTCAGAAAAAAGATCACGTCCGGCTGCGTCCTGATGGCCGTCAGAAGGGCCTCTCTGTGCCGGGTGCCCCCGGCGGCGATGATCCCTTCGACAAAACGCCGGGCCCGTTGCTTGTTCCGCTCGGTGGCAAAGGGCAGCTTGCCCGGCCGGCCCGACGGATTGAACACTGTAGGGAATTCGTTGTAGAAGATGATCATGAACTGGTGTGTGGGCTCCAGGCTCTCCAGGCTGCGGATCAACTCTGCCTTGGCCGCCCCCAGGGCGTTGCGTCCCGACCCCCCCATGCTGGCCGAACGGTCAAAGACGTAAGCAAACTTGTAGCCTTCTCCGGGCACTCCGAAGACGCTGGTGCGGCCCCGGCCGCCCAGAGCCCGGGTATTGCCACCGGGGCCCGCGGTCGCCCCGCCCGCACTGGCCACCCCTTCGCCCTCCATGCTGGCCCCCAAGATGTCTAAGGGCGCCGGCAACGCTGCAGTCGGATCGAGGGGAGCTTCCACCGGCAGAATGGCCTCCAGCCGCTCTGCCCCCATCTGCTCGCCGCCCACCGCTGTCGCGGTGTCCTGGCCCGATTCCCCTTGCGACTGGTAGACCGTACTGTCTGCCTGCTCGCGCTTCAGTACGATCCCCACATCGGCGATCCGCTCCGGCGCAGCCCCCTGGCGAGGCCGGGCGGGCAGCACCAGGGCCAACGCGATCAACAGCAGCATGTGCAAGAGCATGGAGATCAGCCACGACGGGAGAGTTGGCCGGCCCGCTAGCGCTTCCCCCAGAGGGCTGTGATCCCAAAGCCTGGAGACCGACCTGGTCATGCGGAGGATTTTCCTGACGTGGAACAGGCTTCTCGGCCTGTCACCACAACCCAAAAGGGATACGCGCACCCTGCGCGCAGGTTACACGGTAAGGCCCTAGCGAGGCTGCGCCTCAGACCAACTGCCGCATGTGAGGCAGTGTACAACAACCTGTACAAAACTTGACTCAACAGCGCAAAGTTCCGCCCACTAAGTAACCTAACCGACTAGCTGGCAAAGTAGTTACGACGCTTCATGGCATTGTAAAAGGGGCCCGGCCGGCAGTCAACGCGACTCAACCAGGAGGCACGAAACGGCAGACCGGTCTAGCCCACGGGGCGGCCTGCGGGCCGTCACCGGGGCCAGCCGAGCCGCTGGCCGTTCCAGGCCGCAGGTCATCCTGGGCCGTCACCTCTTACGTCTATTGTACATGCCTCCCTCGATGGATCGCGATGAGCCCGCCGGTACCCCCGGCAGTCGAAAAAAAGAGGGCATGGTCCAGACCCGCCTCACAGTCTGGGAGCCAAGCAAGGTGTTGTCCTGTTCGTAGTCCCGCCTTCAGGCGGAATGGGGGCGACAGCAGACGGGGACGATTATTCCGCCAAAAACGGGACTACGAACGAACCGCTTCCGGCAGCCTGTCACCCGGAACGGGGCGAAAATGAACCAAACCGAAAAAGGGGAACAGAATATACAAATATGCCGCCAGCCCCTTGCCTTGGCATGGCGTCCGATTAAACTGATGTGCTCACCGCGGCTACGGAAGGTCCGCATCTATGGTGGCCGAGGACCATGTGAGTCGACAACAGGAGTGAATCGCCCGGCGGACCGAACCTGCCTGCACGTAGCCCACTGTTTGCGACCCGCCTGATCGAGTCATGCCGGCAGCTGTGCCAGCGGGCGCCTGCCGGCGTCTTTGAACCTACCCGGTCGCAGGGTTTCCCGTATCCGGTTGTGTCCCCGGTGCGAAAAGGTAACGGACATCCGAACGATTCGAACCGCCAGAAAGGATACCGAAATGGCCGTAGCATCTTGGACCACTCTGGTCTATGCCGCCCTTTTGGCCACATCGCCTGAGAGCTATGCCCAGGCCCACCAGGTCAGTACGACCACGGGCCGCCCGATGCTGGTGATGGTCAGCGCTTCCTGGTGCACCGCCTGTCGACAGATGGAGGTGGAGGTGCTGCCCAAACTCCGCCGTCGAGGGCTCTTCGGGCGAGTCGTTTTCGCGGTGGTCGACGTGGACAAAGAGCGGAAGTTGGCCGAAAAGCTCATTCAGGGCGGCCCCATCCCACAACTGATCCTCTTTCGCCGCAGCGGTCGTACGTGGTTCCGCAGACGATTGATCGGCCGACACAACGTGGAGACGGTAGAGGCCTTCGTCGACGATGCCTTGCGCAAAGACACCGGCTCGCCCGCGCGGCGCACGGTTTCCACACCCGCCCCAGCCGGTTCCCCCAACCGCTCCTGAACCCGATACAGGACTGGGTGGGCACTCCCTTTTGGCGGCAGACAGGAACGTCTGCCCCACTGATGGGGGGATTGCAGGTGGTACACACAATGGGGCAGACATTCTTGTTTGCCCCATTGTGTATGGGGACAGGGCAAGGATTCCACCGATTGGCCTGGACTTGCGCCGCTGGATTTGGGAAACTCCCGCCCCTGATTGTGGCCACTGTTCGTTTCCCCTGTTTCGTGCGATCAACGATGTTCCGTTCGGTCCTTTCCTTTCTTGGCCGACTGCGGAAGGCTGTCCTGCCAGTCTGCGTCGCCTGGGCAATCTGCGCAGGTCTGTCCGGCTGTACGTCGATGGATCTGCGGGGCGACCCGTTCCGCGAGGACGAGCTGAGCGAGTGGAGCCGCCAATTCCGTACGCCTGGGGCTGAGGACGAAGATTACTTCGTTTTCAGCAACAAGGCAAAGCAGGTCAGTCGCGACCTGGGCGGTTCCCGGCCGCTTCGCTGATCCGGGTGTCCATTGGCTCGGGGCCCATAGATCGGGTCTGCGCCGCGCGCTGGTCCGCTCGGGCCACGGCTCTTTGCGCGCCGTTGGAGCCTATCCCAAAAGAGGTCCGGCCGGGCTTTCGGGCGAGGCATAGCGAGCGTGCGGTTGCCGTGGCGCGCAAGCTGCCGGGGCTGTCAACAGTCGCGCGCCGTCGCCGCCACTTCCGGCAGGTGGTAGAAAGCCAGCGCCAGGATCACATAGACGCCCAGCAGCAGCACGCCTTCCATCCAGTGGGACTGGCCATCCTGGCAGACCATCCCCAAGATGACGACGGACAAGAACAGGGTGATCATTTCCAAGGGGGTGAAATGGAGGTCCAGCAACTGGCCGTGGCCCAGCGCCAAGCTGGCGAAGACCAGCACCGGGGCCACGAACAGGGCAATCTGCAGTCCGCTGCCGATGGCGATATGGACGGCCAAATCCATCTTATTTTTCATGGCCATGAGCACAGCCGTGGAATGTTCGGCAGCATTGCCGATCACTGCCACGACGATCACCCCGACGAACACGCGGTTCATCCCCATGGCTTCGGCGGCGTGTTCGACCGAGCCGACCAACAGTTCACTCATCCAGGCGACCCCGGCGGTGGCCAGCAGCAGGACGGTGACCGATGCGGAGCGGCTCCAGAGGGGACCGTGAGACGCTTCGGTTTCGCTTTCCGTTCCGGCGAATAGGTGGCGGTGTGTCTTCAGGGAGAACACCAGGCTGAGCACGTAGATGAAGGCGAGGATACCGGCGATTTCTTCGCTGAGCGATTCGAGGCTGTGCAGCTGATCGCCCCTTGCCGCTGCCCCGCCGCGGAAAAGGTAATAGTAGAGCGTGGGCATGATCAGCCCGATGGTGGCCAAGGCCAGCAGGGTGGCGCCCATGCCCGCCGCCGTGGCGTTGAACACCTGGCGCCGGTGTCGCAGTCCGCCCAACAGGATGGCCAGCCCAAGCACAAGCAGGATATTGCCGATAATCGACCCCGTGATGGAGGCCTTGACCAACGGATACATGCTCGGCCCCTTGGAGAGGGCGACCAGAGCGATGATCAGCTCCGCGGCGTTGCCGAAGGTGGCGTTCATCAGGCCACCGATCGCGGCGCCCATGGTCTCCGCCAAGTACTCGGTGGACCGTCCCATCAGGCCTGCCAAGGGGACGATCGCCAGGGCCGAGGCCAGGAAGACCCACAGCTGGCCAACGTCGCACCAATCGAGGACGACGGCCAGCGGCAACGCCACCAGCAGCCAAGCCAGGGGGGCGCGGAGCAAGCCGCGAAGGACCGGCGCCAATCCGAGCGGCTGCGCCCGCCCGGCTGGTTCGTCCGCAGGTGCCTTCGCCGGGTGATCCGTGGGATCCATGGCCGCCAGTATCTTCATCGCCGGGTGGAAATCAACCCCGGCCTCCACAGCCGCCTGGCACCAGTGCCCCGCCCGGGAACCGGACCCGCTGGGATGCCCGGACATCTTGACCGCCGGGAGCGCAAAACCGACACTCGATGATCCGTTGCCGTACGGCTTCCTCCAACCGGGCAAGTGCCCATGATCCGCATTCGCTTGATGAGGGCCGAAGACCTTCCGACCTGTATGCTCTTGCGCGAACATGCGGGCTTCAACCAAACGGAAGCAGATTGGCGGCGGTTCATGGCCCTCCAACCTGACGGATGCTTCGTGGCTGAATGGGAAGGCCGGCCGGTGGGAACGGTGACCAATTGCCTGTTCGGCCCCATCGGCTGGATCGCCATGCTTTTGGTACACAAGCAGTTTCGGGGACGAGGTATCGGCACACGGTTGATGCAACATGCCATGGAGTATCTCGATCAACGGGGCGTGGCGACGATGCGCCTGGATGCTACACCCATGGGACGGCCGATCTACGAGAAGCTGGGGTTCGTGGCCGAGTACGGGTTGGTGCGACTGCAAGGTATCGCTTCTGCGGGCGGGCAGCCGCGGTCCGTACGATGTGCAACCAGCGGCGATCTGGGATCGATCCTCCACTTAGACCGCCAGGTGACGGGTACGGACCGATCGCGCCTGATCCGCCGGCTGTATCAGGAAAACCCGCAGGTGACGCGGGTCATCTCGGCCCCCGGCGGCCAGTTGTTGGGCTACATCACGGCACGCCCTGGGATGCAGGCGACCCAGATAGGCCCCGGTGTGGCCGTGGAGGCCGACGCAGGCCGGGCTTTGGCCGATGCCGCGCTGGCCCACTGTGCGGGGCGGCCCGTGTTCATCGACATCCCGCTGGACAACCGGGCGGCGATGCGTTGGGCACGGGACCGAGGCCTGGAGCAACAGCGCCCCTTCACGCGCATGCGCCGCGGGGCGGCCGTGGAGAACAAGCCTGCGCTGATGTGGGCCAGTTCCGGCCCGGAAAAGGGCTGAGGCCCGGATGCGCCGTTGCCGCCCGCGCCAAGCCTGCGGGAATAGCGGGAGTAGTCGGTTCCCGGGTGGCGGCCGGGGCAAAGCCCGTTTGCGCGCGAAGGGCTGACGGCCAATACCCGACCTCGCCGCAGGACGCATCTCCTTCGTCGCCACACTGTGGGCCGTCATGCCACGTCAATGACGGCTTCGGTAAACCGGGGCAGCTCCCAGGGGCCGTAGCGGATGTCGATGGGCACGATGTAGCGGCCCGGTTGGAGGTGACTGGGGATGGCCAGACTCACGGGGAGGGCTTTTTCGGTCTTGGCCGGCACGGAACCCTGGATCCACGGGCCGGGTCCGGCGCGGAAGCAGCGGGGAGGCATGATGCGGCAGGCGGCCGGGCGTGGGCCATCGGAGTGATTGGTCACCACCACCTCCAGGTGCACCCGGGCGCCGGGCTTGGCCTGCTGGGAATAGGGGTGAGGCCGCACCCACGACGGGTCCAACCCGTAGTTGGGATGGTCCCACGGCAGCAAGGCGCCGAAGAGTTTTTCCCGCTGATCCAGGTTCTGCTGCATGAAGCGGATTTCTTCGGCCGTGAAGGTGAAGGCGTCGGCCACGTGGCAGTTGAACATGTGGGTCGGCCGGAGCCGATCGATCAGCTCCAGACAATACGGGAACCCCTCGCTTCGGCCCAACCAATTGCGGTTGTAGGCGCAGTAGTCATCGATGCCGGCCATGGTATGGGAGTCGCCGACGAAGAGCATCCTGAGCTGGCCGGTCTCCGCCAGCAGGGCATCGTGGTAGAGCGTTTGGCCGGGATAGAAATAGGCCGTCAGCGTGAATTCGTGCCACCTCCATGATTCGCCGTCCTCGACCGGACGATCCACCCGGACAGGTTCGGGGTCCAGGCAGGGGAGCCTCCAGGCGCGGGGGCGGGTGAGCACCTCGGCCAGCCGTCGTTGGACGATGCACGGGCAATCGAACTCCTGCTGGAAGCGGCGGATCCCGGCGGTGTGATCAAAGTGGTAATGGGTCACCCACAACCCTTCCACCCGCTGGATCTCACCCGCGGCGAGCATCTTCTTGATCCGATCGACGATCCCCGGCGAGCCGACGTCCATGACCAGCGCACCGCCGGTTTCGGAGACCAGCATCCACGTGGTGCCGAAGTGACGCAGGCAGTCGGGCGGTTTGATGCCCGGCCGGATGGGCATCTGGCCTTCCCGGCCCGCGTACTCGGTGAACAACTCAGGGAAATAGTGCCGCAGCGCACTGATGCCCACATAGTTCTCGTAACACCTCTCGAAGCGTTCGGCCAGCATATCGATGGCCTGGTCCGGGGTGTGGATGAGCCGGCCATGGGAAGGCACGAGGAGGTCGGGGGCGAGCCCTTTGATCCGCTGGAGGCCCTCCACCAGCCGCGGGCGGTCGCCCATGAAGCCGTGGTAGCCGCCGATCGTCCGTCCGCCCCGGCTGAACCCTTTCTGCAGGCTGTACACATCCCATATCCGCCCAGCGTCATAGATCGCATCACCGCAGAATACGACCCGCCGCCCGTCCGCTTCCACCACGTAGCTCACGGAGCCCTCCGTGTGGCCCGGCGTCCGAAGCACGCGGATCGTGGCCGGCCCGAAATCCCATTGGTCCCCTTCGGTCACCGTACGGTCGACGGGGAGCGGTTCGACCAGCGTCAGGTGGTCCGGACGGAAACTGCGGTAGACCCGCCAGATGTTCCCGTCGTTGTTCCAATAGGCCGCCGGGTCGGCGAAAAGGCTTTGTTCATCCTGCGGTACGGCGATCCGCGCCCCGGCGTCGGCCAAACGGTAAGCCCCGCAAGTCTGATCGCGATGGTGGTGGGTGAACGCCATCTGATCGACTCTCGTGATACCCAGCTGGGCCAGCGCCTCTGCCAAGCCACCGTCGGTGCAATCCACCAGCAAAGCCCGCTCGCCGTGGCGAACGATGCCCACGTTGATCGGGCCGTGGTACACGAACAGATGTTCGGAGAGTTTCGTCACCCGGGGCGACCGGCCCCGAGCCGTCGGGCCCTTCGAGTCCGCCCCCCGCACACCCACGGCCCCGCTGGCCCAG
>DQVB01000529.1 GCA_015661985.1 Planctomycetota bacterium
GGTCACGTAGGTGAGCACCAGGTTCTGTGTGCCGGGGCGCTCTCTGACCGACGAGATGATACCCCGCTTGAATTCCACACCATAGTTCTGCTTGGCCCCCTCGTAGTAGGCTTCGAAGCCTTTGCCGTAGGCGCGGATGTCGTTGTAGAAGATCGTGGCCTCCAGCCCCGGCACGTGGTCCACGGCCATGATCGCCTCTTTGATGGCATACATGCAGCACACACCGCTGCAGTAGTCATTGCCGATCTGCCGGTCGCGCGACCCGACGCACTGGATCCAGGCGATGCGCTTCGGCTCTTTGTGGTCCGACGGCCGCCGCACGTGGCCTTGGAAGGGCCCCGAGGCGCTCAAGATGCGCTCGAATTCCAGCGCCGTGATCACGTTGGGGTAGACACCGTAGCCGAACTCGCCGCGCCGGCGCGGATCGAAGGGCTCGAAGCCCGGGGCCAACAAAATGGCACCCACCTGCACGGTGACCTCCTCGGGCACCATGTCGTGGATGATGGCCTCAGCCGAGCAGGCGGCGGCACATTGGAGGCATTCGCTGCAGATGCCGCAGGCCAGACAACGCTGGGCTTCAGCCACGGCCTCCTCTTCGCTCAAGGTTCGTTCGATCTCCACGTAGCCTTGGCGCCGGTCCGGCGGCAGACGTTCCGGCACGGCCCGCGGGCGCTTGGGGAATGGGCGGTCCGGCTTGGGCGAAGGCTCGATTTCAGGCGGCTTGCGCCCTTCGGCCAGATCAACGCCGCGCAAGTACCGGTCGATCGATTCGGCCGCCTCGTGGCCGTGAGCCACCGCCTCGACCACCGACGCCGGGCCGGTGACCATGTCGCCGCCGGCGAACACCCAGTCGACGTTCGTCTGCAGCGTCACGGGGTGGGCCTGGATGAAGCGGTGCGAGGGGTCCCACAGCGGATCGTCGTCTTTGAGGAACGAGAAGTCTGACCGCTGGCCGATGGCGATGATCACGTAATCCGCATCGGTCTCGGACAGCTCGTCGCCGAAGCGCGGCGCGAAACGGCCTTGTTCATCAAACACGGCCCTGCACCGCTGCAGCTTCAGGCCTGACACTTTCCCGTCACGGCCGGCGATCTCCTTCGGACCCCAGGCCGGATTGATCTTGACGCCTTCTTCCTCCGCGTCGGCGATCTCCCACGGGTGGGCGGGCATCTCCTCGCGCCGTTCCAGGCAGACGATTTCCACCTCTCGGGCACCCTGTCGGCGTGCGGTCATGGCCACGTCGATGGCCACGTTCCCACCGCCGATCACCACCACTTTGCCATCCAGCTTTGGGCCACGGCCCAACTTCACGTCGCGCAGGAAGTCCAGCCCCAGAAGCACGCCCTCCAGGTCGGTACCCCGCATGGGCGTACCGTCGGTGCTGCGAGCCAATGCCGCTGGTCGCGTGCAACCGATCGACAGGAACACGGCCTGGAAGCCCTGCTTGCGAAGATCGTCCAAGGTGAAATCGCGGCCCAAGGCCATGCCGGTTTTCACGTCGAAGCCGGAAGCGGCGATATCGGCGATGTCACGCTCCAAGACCTCGCGAGGCAAACGGTACTCGGGCACGCCCAGAAGCACCGTGCCGCCCAGTTTTTCGTGCGCCTCGAACAGCGTTACGGGGTAACCCTTCAAAGCCAGGTCACGCGCGGCGGTCAACCCGGCCGGGCCGCCGCCCACGACAGCCACCCTCGGCCTGTTCGGGTCGATCTCACCTCGTGGCGCCGGAGCGGGGTCTTCGCCCGCCGCACGCTTGGCGGCCACCCAGTCGGTGACGAACCGCTTCAGCGGATTGATGGCCACCGCGTCGTCCAACTCGTGGCGGTTGCACTCCCCTTCGCACGGATGATGGCAGATGCGGCCGCAAACCGACGGGAAGGGATTCTGCTGCCGGATCAAATCATACGCTTCGGCGAACTGGCCTGCACCGATCAGAGCCACATAGCCCTGGCAATTCACGTGGGCCGGGCAAGTCATCACGCAGGGCGGGCGAGCGGCCTTGCTGATGGCCATCCCGCCGGGGATTGCCTGTGGATACTGCTTGAAGATCGCCTTCCGGCCAGCCAAACCCTGGTCGAATTCGCTGGGCACCTCTACGGGGCATTTCTCCAGGCAGTCGCCGCAGGCGTTACATTTCTCCAGATCAACGTAGCGCGGCCGTCTCAAAAGCTTGACCCGGAAATCGCCCGCCTGGCCCTCCACGTCCAACACGTCCGTGTCGGTCAGGATGTCGATGTTCAAGTGCTTGTCCACCTCGATCAACTTGGGCGAGATGGTGCACATCGAACAGTCGTTGGTGGGAAAGGTCTTGTCCAGCTGGGCCATGCGCCCGCCGATGGCCGGTCCGCGCTCGACCAGCGTCACGTGAAATCCCGCGTTGGCCAGGTCCAACGCGGCCTGCATGCCACCGATCCCGGCGCCGACGACGAGGACGGAGCCGACCTTGTCGCTCGGGCCGGCGCTTTCTGTGCGGTCGCTCATTGCGGTAGCCCGTCTAGTTGCAATTCGAAATTTCCCTTCTCACAGCAGGCCTTTGCTTTCCAGCAGCGGCCTGGGGTCAACGAAATGTTTCCGCCACCAGCGGTCCGGGTGGTCGCAGCCGAGGGCCAGGGCCATCAGTTCGGTGATGTAGAAGACCGGCATGCCGAACTGCACTCCCCGTTCCGCCTCGATCGAAGCCTGCTGCGCATCCAGGTTGGACTGGCACAAGGGACAATCGGTCACCAGGCATTCGGCGCCGGCTTCGGCCGCGGCCTCGAACAGATCGCCGCTGAGTTTGCGAACCAGGCCGGGACGCGTGAGAGTCAGGCTGGCCCCGCAGCAATCGGTCTTGTACGACCAGCGGCGTACCTCCACGCCGATCGTCTCCATCAATTCGTCCATCGCCGTGGGCCACTCCGGGTGGGGGGCGTCCGTCACCTTGGGCGGGCGCTGGGAGAGGCACCCGTAGTACGGCACGCCGGCCAACCCCGTGAGCGGTCGGCGCACGTTTTTCCGAACCAGGTCCATCACCTCGGGCCGCTCGAAAAAGTCATTCACGTGGTAGATGGCCATCCGGCCCTGGTAGCCTTCCGCGTCCCAGCGGGCCGCATCGTGCTTGAGCTCCTTGTCGGCATGCTTCAGCCGCTGGAAACAAGCCGCGCAGGGCACCAGCAGATCCCGGCCCCGGCGGTCGGCAATGGCCAGGTTGCGGGCCGAAAGGCGTATGGCCAGCTGATCGTCCATGAAGTGGGCCGAGGAGGCGCCGCAGCAGTTCCAATCATCGAGCTCCTCCAGGCGGATCCGGAGGCTCTGGCAGACGGCGCGGATGCTCTGGTCGTACTCGGCCGCCATGCCGTGCAGTGAACAGCCTGGGTAATACGACACTTCCATCGCTCGGATCCCTCATCGCTACCATGCCCCGTGCGCCGGGATGATCCACCCGGCCGGAGGCCCCGCGGGGTTCATGAGCGGTCGAACATGGCGCGGACCTCGCGCTTGCCCTGGATCCCCGCCGGCAAGAACTTCAATTTGCCCCGTTTGAGCATTTCCCAGGCGAGCGCCGCGTCGCTGAACAGGTCCATGGTGGCCAATTTGTACCGGCCCACCATTCCCAGCTCGAAGACCCGCCCGTGGCGGCGCAGCGAATCCAAAAACGCCTTGTGGAATTTGACCACGTTCGGTTCGGCCACCTCCACGCCCAGCTCCATGCTCAGCTGCCTCAGGGTGTCCATCACGTGGGCAATATCGATATCGTTTGGGCACCGGGTCGTACAAGTCTGGCAGGAGGCGCAGATCCAGATCGTGTGCGACTGCAGCACTTCCTCCCGCAGGCCCAGCTGGATCATCCGCATCACCTGGTTGGGCATCACGTCCATGGCGAAGGCCAGCGGACAGCCGTTGGTGCACTTGCGGCACTGGTAACACGCACTGACCGGCTCGCCGCTCTTCGCTTCGACTGCACCGAAGAAATCGCTGTCGGGGCGGACAATGGACAGATCTTCGCCACTCGCTGCGCTAGCCATCACAATCCCTGTCTGAGATCCGGTTACTCACCTGGATTCTAGTGGTGACGGCGCCCGTTGACCAGTCGCCTGAAAAGGTCGCATCCTCACGGCCGTCCTTTTCCGAAGTACAGCCTTTCCAAAACCTCGGTCAACGGCTTCCCGCCCGCAACCGACTCGCACCCGTGCCCGGCCAAACGACACGTCACGCCCGCAGCTTCGCCGCGCGGAGTGTATTCCTCATCAACATGGTGATGGTCATCGGGCCCACGCCGCCGGGCACGGGCGTGATCTTGCCGGCCACCTCCTTGGCCGGTTCGAAGTCCACATCCCCCTCCAGGATGGCCACCATGCGGCTGGGATCTTTCTTGCTGGGCTTCTGGCCCACGCGGTTGACGCCCACGTCGATCACCGTGGCCCCGGGCTTGATCATGTCGGCCGTGATCGCCTTGGCCTTGCCGGCGGCCACAATGAGGATATCGGCCCGCCGGGTGTGGAAGGCCATGTCGCGGGTGCGCGTGTGGCAGACGGTGACCGTGCTGTTGGCCCCGGCCTTCTTTTGCAACATCATGATGGCGATCGGTTTTCCGACGATGTTGCTGCGCCCGACCACCACCACTTCGGCCCCTTCGGTGGGGGTGCCGGAGCGGAGGATCAGCTCTTGGATGCCCGCTGGCGTGCAAGGCGGGAACACCTCTTCGCCGATGACCAATCTTCCGACGTTGACCGGGTGGAAGCCGTCCACATCCTTGTTCGGATCGATGGCGTAGAGCACTTCGGCTTCGTTGATGTGCTTCGGAAGCGGCAACTGGACCAGGATCCCGTGGACCTGGTCATCCTGGTTGAGCCGCTGGATCAGCCCGAGCAGTTCTTCCTGGGTGGTTTGTTCCGGCAATTCGTGGTGGAAGGACTTCATGCCTAGCTCTTGGCAGGCTTTTCCTTTGGCCGTGACGTAAGAGACGGACGCGGGGTCTTGGCCCACCAGCACGGTGCACAGCCCGGGGGTGATGCCGTGTTTTTCCTTCAGCTGGGCCGCTTCCTGGCTGATCTCCTCCCGGATCGCCTTGGCCACTTCCCTTCCGCTGATGATTTCGGCAGTCATGGATCTCTCCTTGGGGTCCTTGTGGCACGGGCCTCAGTGCCGGCCGCCCGGGAGGGAGGGCGCCGAGCGCAGCCCCCCGTCCCGCGTCGCCTGGACACTTTGCACATTGCCCCAGTCAATTGGCAATTTACGGTTTCCAAATTGTCAAAACAGGCCTTTCACCTTGCCCGTCTCCACGTCGATATCCACGCGGCGGTAGGCCGGGTTGGAGCAGGTGCCGGGCATCAGCGAGATGTTGCCGGCCACGGGGCAGATGAATCGGGCTCCGCCGTAGATGAGGAAATCGCTGATGGGCAACACCCAACCTTTGGGGACACCTTTGCGGGTCGGGTCGTGGCTCAGGCTGAGGTGGGTCTTGACCATCATCGTGGCGAAGTCGCGGAACTTGGGATCGCTCTCGAACTTCTTGGCCTTCGCCTCGGCCTCGGGCGTGTAGGAGACGCCGTCGGCGCCGTAGACCTCTTTGGCGATTCGTTCCACACGCTGGCGCAGGGGCAGGTCCAGTTCGTAGAGGAACCGGAAGTTGGCCGGCTGCTCGCAGGCGTCCAGCACGGCGTCGGCCAACTCCAAGGCGCCTTCGCCCCCCTTGAGCCAATGCTCGGAGACGGCCACGCGCGCGCCGGCCTGTTCCACCAACTTGCGGCACAAGTCGACTTCGGCCTGGGTGTCCGTATGGAACCGGTTGATGCACACCACCGGGTTGATGCCCGCCTTCTTGACCGTCTGGATGTGGTGGAGCAGGTTGGAGGCGCCGTCTTCCAGCCAGGCCAGGTTTTCTTCGAAGTATTCCTTGGGGATCGGTTTTCCCGGCGGACAGGGCAGGGCGCCGGCATTGATCCCGTGATGCTTGAGCCCACGGATGGTCGTGGTAATGACCGAGACGTTGGGGATGTTGCCGCTGTAGCGGCACTTGACGTTCCAGAATTTCTCGAATCCGATATCGGCCCCGAAGCCGGATTCGGTGATGTGGTAATCGGCCAGCTTCAGGCACAGCTTGTCCCCCACCACGGACGACTGGCCCACGGCGATATTGGCAAAGGGACCGGCGTGGACGAAGCAGGGCTGGCCCTCGAGCGATTGGAGCAGGTTGGGGTTGACCGCTTCACGGAGCCAGGCGGTCATGGCGCCGGCCACCTCGAGGTCCTCGGTCGTGACCGGGTTGCCCCGCTTGTCGTAGGCCACCACGATGCCGCCCATCCGCTCGCGCAGGTCCTTCAGGTCGCTGAAGATGGACAGGATGGCCATCACTTCGCTTGAGACGGCGATGCCGAATTTGCTCTGCATCATGTAGCCGTCCATCTTGCCGCCGATGCCGATGATGATATTGCGCAGCGCTTGGGCGCAGTAGTCGATCACCCAGCCCATCTCGACGTTAGTCGGGTCGACGTCGAGCCGCTTGATGCCGATCTTGGCCAGCCGGGCATCGCTGTAATTGCGTTCATGCTGCATCCGTGCGGTGAGGGCGACCATGGCCAGGTTGTGGGCGTTCATCACGGCGTTGATGTCGCCGGTCAGTCCCAGGGAGAATTCGGTGAGCGGGATGCACTGGGACAGACCGCCGCCGGCCGCCGACCCCTTGATGTTCATCGTCGGCCCGCCCGACGGCTGGCGGATGCAGGCCACCACCCGCTTGCCCCGCTTGCCGATCCCCTGCAACAGCCCCATCGTGGTGGTCGACTTGCCTTCTCCCAGCGGCGTGGGCGTGATGGCGGTCACCTCGATGAACTTCCCGTCCGGCTTGTCGGCCAGCCGGTTGAGGACCTTCATGTAGTCCACCTTGGCCACGTAGTTGCCGTGGGGCAAAAGCTCGTCCTTCTCCAAGCCCAGCTCCTCGGCCAACTGGTAACAGGTCTTCATGCGAGATTCCGCCTCTTCGGCGATTTCCCAGTCCGCATGCTTCGTCGGGTCAAGAGCCATCAAAAACCTCCTCGTACCGGTACAGTTGTTCACCACCCACCAACCTCTGCGACGGAGATGGGGTCGGCGATTATCGAGAAAACCTCCTCGTGCGGGAACACTTGTCAGCCACTGATTTCCGTCGATCGTGGGGGACTCACGGCCGCGCTTCCAGCCGCTGCCGGACCACGCCGAATGGCCTCTCGTCGTCGGGCACGCATAGCCTGGGCCGGGAAAAGCCGGGCCTCTCCCAGGGCCTGAACCTTCCGGCACAATCAGCGGCACTTCGGCCCGTCAGATCGTCCACGCCGGGCCGGCGGATCATCCTCCCGGAAAGACGGATCCGGCAGTCCCAGGCCGACGCCAACACGGCTGGCAAGAAACGTGCCGCTAGCGATAACAGATGCCCCTTCGGCTGTCAATAGGCTGGCTCGCCCGCTTGACCTGGCGCCCCCTGAGCGGCGAGCCTGGCGGTCCCCTGGTGGAGCAGCCTGGGCTCCGCCCGCGAAAAGCGCGCAAAACCGGCGTGCCGTGCCCACCCTGGAGGAGTCGACCTGCAGTGGCGTCTGGAGGTAACGGCCCTGTCCGACAGGCCGCCCGCCGAAGCGGGCGACGGGCGAAGGACGCCTGGCACAGCCGGCGCAGGTCGGCCCGCCAGCCCTGCGGCTTGTGCCCGTCGGGCCAGACCGCTAGCTTTCGAGGGCGATCCCAGCGAGCACCCATCGAACCAGTTGAACCGGGGCATAACGAGGAGCAACCGATGATCCAGATCGCTGTGCCTGGCTACCGCACCTTACAACTAGAGCATCTCGTCCTCGATTACAACGGCACGCTGGCCGTCGACGGCGAGCCGCTGCCCGGCGTGGGCAAAGCCCTCCGGCAGCTGGCCCAGAAGCTCGAGATCCATGTGGTCACGGCGGACACTTTTGGCAAGGTGCGGTCGCGGCTGGCCGATGGCCCCTGGCGGATCGTCCTGCTGCCGGCCGAGGATCAGGCGGAAGGCAAGCGACAGTTCGTACGCCGGCTGGGAGCGGAACAAACGGCCGCGGTGGGCAACGGGCGGAACGACCGGTGGATGCTCCAGGAGGCTGCCTTGGGGGTGGCCGTCGTGCAAGCAGAGGGAGCCGCATGGGAGACGCTCTGCCAGGCCGATGTGGTCTGCCCGAACGCGCTGGCCGCCCTGGAACTGCTGCTCCATCCCCTGCGCCTGGTAGCCACCCTGCGATCGTGAGACCCCGCTGCGGCGACGACGCCTGTGCCAGCGCACAGCCGCGGCGCGGCGGCAAGCGAGCTCCACCGGTTGACGTTCCCGCCCTTGTTGGCTACGTTGCCCAAGGGGCCGAGATTGCGTGCTCCGTGCGCCGCGGCCTCTGTGGCCTGGCCTCCGGGCGGCCGGATCGCAGGCTGCGAGAAAGGTTGTGAGAAAGGTCTCGTCCCATCCGCGGGAAACGTCAGGATGAGCGCACCGATTCGCCCGTCAGATCTGGAAGCCTACCTGGACGAAACGTTGCCGGCCGAGCAGATGGCGCGGATCGAAAAGGCGTTGCGCCGCGATGGGGCGCTGCGGAAACAGTTGGCCGAGGTCATCGGGCGGCGCGACGCCGGGGTGCATTCGGTGGGCGACATTTGGCGGAGGCATCGACTCACCTGCCTGTCGCGGGAAAAGCTGGGAAGTTACCTGTTAGAGGCGCTTCCGGATGACGAAGCCGAGTACGTCCGGTTTCATCTGGAAACGGTCGGCTGTCGGCTGTGCGCCGCCAACCTGGAAGATCTGCGGCAAGAACAAACCGAGGCGCGGGAGACGGCTGACACGCGGCGGCGCAAGTACTACCAGTCCAGTGCCGGTTACCTGAAGGACCGACAGGCGCCGGGCGCCGGCTGAAAGCCACGGCGGTGGGAGAAGACGCCGCGCCACTGTGTCGTCAAGGGAGAACGCTGACCGATGAAAGCACGTATCGCCCATCCGGAACACCTGTTGGGCGCCATCCGCCTGGCCCTCGTCCAGGGCGGCCGGTTCCTGCTCGAAGCGATGGCACCCCATGGCCCCATCCTGGCTCAGCCCAACCTGAGCTACATCCACAAGGCTTCCTGGGGCATGTATGCCGCCGGCGTGGATCACGACACCATCGCCCTGCTGCTGGACTGGGCCCAGGCCAAGGCGCTGCAACAGAACGGCGATTTCTATTTCCCTGAGGAGCCCCCCGAGTACAAGGATCTCCAGCGCGTTTACCGGCCGCTGACGTTTGGCAAGGTGGCCGTGTGGATCGGCCACCCGGTGATCCGCGAGTCGCGCGTGCTGGAGCGGATACTCCAGTATCAGCATGACTCCGGTGGCGTGTTCCACTACATCGGCGACAATCCCGCACGGATCGAGCCGCCGGAAACGATCGGTTCCCTGAATACGACCTTCTTCGGCCAGCTGATGCTGGCCCTGGACGATCGCCCGCGGGCCGAGGCGGCCGGTCAGTGGGTGCTGCGCTGGGTGGAAGCCAACGGTGAACACCTTCAGCGCGGCCAGCTGTACACGCAGATGACCCCTGACGGTCGGCTGGTGACCGAGATTGGTCCCGGAGAAGCCATCAGCAGGCGCGTGGACAACGTGCGACCGAAACAGGAATTCTGGCAGGTGGGCACGGCCATGGCGTACCTGGCCGATCTGTACGAAGCGATGCACAAACGGTGGGGTGAGCCCGAGGAGAAGGCCGAGCCGTATCTGGAAGCGGCGTTGCGGCTTCTCGAGTTCGAAGCCACGATGCCATTGGAAACATACCTTTGGCCCTCCAAGTGCAAAGTCGGATGGGGCGCCGCCGAGCTGCTCCGCGTGATGATCGAACTGGAAGTCGGCACGGAGGAACGGCGGGAAACGGCATACCAGATTTGTGAACGTGTGGCCCTGTTCACTTTTCTGGATACTCAGCTCCCCGACGGCGGCTGGGCCTGGATGCACTACCCCTTGCGAGACGACATCCCGGAGATACAGTACGCCTACAAGCCGCTCAAGGCCACCGTCCGTGTCCCGCCGCATCGGCTGGAGGATTCCCACACGATCTTTCTGCCCCGTGAGGAGGTCACGGGAGAGTTCCTGGGCGAGTTGAAGGCCATCGAAGAGGCAGTCGCTGCGTGGTTGAAGCGGGCCGGCGCCGAGACGGTTTAGAGGCCGTGCGCCGACGCCCGCTTCCCGGGGAGTCCGTTGCCATGACAAGACCTGAACAGCCACAGGGGAGACCGCAAGGCCCTGAGCCAGACACCGATCCGCTGGCCTCCGACGATGATCCGCTGGGTCTGGAACAAAAGGCTGAAGATGAAGACGAGGACGACGAGGGGGGCGTGTTCGTCCTCGGCCGGTCTGGGGCGTCCGCCCAGCCGCAACCTCCGCCGCAGGCGCCGCCGGAGGTGTCCGAGGCGCCCGATTCGTTCGACGTTTCCACGCTCTATGAGGACGCCAGGGCCAAGGAAAAACCTGAGAAAGCCGAACCCGATCCGTACGCTTTGCGTGACTATCTCCAGCTACCGGACAAGCGGTTTTCGCAGCCGCGTTTCTTCCGCGTCGCCGGGCGCGCCGCTGGCTGCGCGGGGCTGGTGGCCGTGCTGCTGACGATCTTTCGGGTCAGTTGGCTGACGCCGGCCCTGGTGCTGCTGCTGGCCTTTCTGGTCGGCGAGGCCGCCGCGGTGATCTTGGAGGCCGTCGGGCGGTTGGAAAAGCGACTCGGCCGGCCCCCGTCGGAGGAACGGCCGTCGTAAGGCAGTACCGCTTCAGTCCGGCCGGGGAGGTCTGCGGACCAACGCCCCAGCCCGACAGTCCACAGGCCGATCGAACCCCATGGGGCTGCATGCCGGGCAGAGCCGTCAACCGGCAAGGCCGACCGCGGGAAGCGCCGGCTACCGATGGGCCTCTTCGCCGGTGGTAAGCCGTTCGAAGTATTGGCGGTTGATCTCTTCCCAACCGACGGGAGAAGGATCGAGCATGCTGCCGAGGATTTCCTTTTGGATATCGGCCGGCAGGTTGAGTGTGCGGTCCTGGCGCACTTCGAATTCGCCTTCGACGTATTGTTTGACGCGGCCCAGCCCGTCGAGGAGCACTTTGCGCTGGCGCAGGGCATTCCGGTAGCGGCCGGCTTTCAGATCCCGTTCGATCTGCCGCATCAGTTCGATCATCTTTTCCAGGTCGGTATGGTGGTAACCCATGACCTGGAAGTGGCGCAGGTCGATCGCTTCGGCCCGATTGCGCAGTTCGGCTTGTTTCCCGGCCAGCCGGGCCAGGTCGCGTTGGCCGCGGCTTCCCGGGGTCGGGCCTTCCAGACCCTCGCCGCCCTGGCCGCTTTCTTTCCCCCCGCCGGTGGCCCCGCCCTGGGCGTCCCGGCTGTGGTCCTTGATCTGTCCCTTGACGAACGGGTCGGGCGTCAAGCGGCTGGGTGTCTTGCGGCCCCCCTTGCCCACCGCTTCGTCGCCCACGAATTCACCGCTCGACTTGCCGCTCCGGCCCTCGCCGGCCCGACCCCCGATCTCGCTGGTGTTCGGCAGCCGGTTTCCCGTGGCCCCCTTGGCGCTCATGTTGGAGATGGGACCGTCGGCCACATCCCAACCGGCGCCCTTGTCCAGCGAATCGGCGGCGCTGGAAGAGACGTCCTCCATTTCGTCGAACAGGTCCTCCTCCTCTTCCATCAGTTCACCGATCAGATCTTCCAGTTCGCCGGGAAGTTCGGCCATGGGGGCCTCCTTGCCTGCATCGGTGAGCGATTCCTCCTGGCTCCACCGCTCGCGGTCCGGCGTATCGGGGAGCCATTTCTCGATGTTCGTCGTGATCTCCTCGGCCATCTCCGCCCCCAGCTGCTCCAGGGGCACCGCGATGTCGGCCGATTTCTTCAACAACGCGTCCGCAGCCATCTTCAGCTCGGTTTGGATCTCGTTCAGCTCCTTCAACAGCGAGGGATTGGAAAAATCCTGCTCGGGCAACTTGCTCAAGTCCGAATGCAACTCCTGCATCAGTTTCGACCATTCGTCCTGAGAGGCGGCCAACTGTTTGAGCAACTGTTCCTCCTCTTCGGTGAAGTCTTCGACGGGTGTCTTGGCCAGGTTTTCGGTCGCTTCGATCACCTTTTTCTGCTGTTCGGCGAACTCCTCCAGCTTGTCCCGTACCTCACGCAGTTTATCCTGCACCTCCGGCGGCAGGTCGGCGCCCGGGCGGTCTGCCAATTCAGCCAACTCCTCCGCCTGTGTCCGGCGGGTCACGTCCAGAAGCGCTCGTAGCGCTTCGACAATCCGGCCCTGAGTTTCGTTCAACTCAGCCACCGGCCTCTCGAAACCCTCCGCCGCGGCGATCTTGACCAGCGCGTCGCACTGCTCGACGGCCAGGATCATGTCACCGAAGGCCAGTTCATTCAGCGAACGGCGGATCCTCCGTTCCTCGTCGCGCTGCGTGCCGGCCAGCGATTTGACCAGGCTGATGGAATCCTTCTGCACGGCGATTTGACCGGCACGCACACCCGCCGCCTGGTCGCGGCGTGTGGCCAGATCGTCGTAGCGCAGGATCATGCTCGTCGCCACCCGCGTGCGGATCTGCTTCTCCAGGATCTTCCACAGCGCCCCGCGAAGGCTGTCCAGGCGGTCCAGGGTCGAGGCCGTCTTCTGCTGGCGATCGATGATCTGGATGGCGCGCCATTCGGTGGCCGCCTGCTGCGGTCGCAGATCCATGCCCCAGGCAGCGATGTCCCGGCGGTCCCAGGCCACGGCGCGGATCCACACGGTTTGGCCGGGCCGGAACGAGTCCGGTTCCAGGCTGAGCCGATGGCGCAAAAGGCCCGTCTTCTCGCCCGCCACGTCCGTCCAGCGGCGTACGGTGCGGGCCACAGTGGCTGCCGCTTCCTGGGCACCCCCCTCCGGCGCGCCCTGGCCTGAGGAGGACGCCGTGACTTTCATTTCCAGCTCTACGCGTCCCAGCCCGTAGTCGTCCTTCGCTCGAATCGTCACCGCCACCACATCGCCGGGCGCCATCGTCTCGGGGCGGCTTGGCCTGACCAGTTCAACCGAGGGCGGTTTGTCCGGCAGTACGCGGATGCGGTTTACTCGAGGGTTTGGATCCGTATGCCCCGCTGTGGTGAACAAGTGGATCGTGAAGGTGGCGTTTTTCAAAAGCGGCACCTTCACTTCCACCAGCCGTCCACCCTCGTGGATCCGTCCCAAATACTGTTTGCCCTCTACGTCGACGTATCCTTTGGCCACCGGCACGGTGGGGCGGATACGCAAGACAGCTTCCGTGAACTGGGGCGCCTCCAGATCCACCTCCTTGCCCACCTGGCGCCCGTCGGGTCGCCCCAGGTACCGGGGGAAACGGTAGGTTACCTCCACCCGCTCCACAGCTGGTTTCCGCTGAACGCGGATACGGTACACCGGGCTTTGCGAATCGTGAACCTCGACGCGATACACGAGCGGCTTGAGCACCGCCGGCAGATTCACGACGAAACATTGGTTTTCCTCATCGGCGATCATGGCCGTGGCCGTTTCCTGCTCTTCGCCCTCCTGCTGCACGAAAAGCGTCGCGCGAAAAGGCGGGCGTCCGGCCGGGCCGATCCGCAGTCGGCCCTCCCTGTCCCGCACACGCGCCGTGACCGTCACGCCCTCGCCCACCAGCACCTCGGTGTCGCCCGGAGCTACCTCAATCGGCCCCGCCGATCCGACCGAAGGCACGAACCGCCACGGTTTCATCAAGCGGCTGGCCGCCGAACCCCAATTGGGCAAGACCATCTGGGCCACTATGGCCAAGGCGATGAGCAACCCCAATGCGGCACAGGATACCCCGAAGTCACGCATCGTGTGCATGCCATAGCGGAACCGGCCCCACCACGTTTCCTTGCAGGCCGCCTCCTCGAACCGCACATGGCCCACCCGCGATGCCGACCACACCACCGCCGCCTCGACAAATTGGCGATCGCCACCGCCGGCGCCGTTGGCCAATTGAACCACGTTGATCAGGTCGCTCTCCAACTCCGGAAACTCCGCCTCCACCCGCCGCGCCGTGGCCTCCAGGCTGCGGTGGCTCCGGGCCAGCCGCCGGAACCAGAACACGGCCAAAGCCACTGTGACGGCCAGCCACGTGGCACCCATGGCCACCAGCGGCCCGCGCGAGAAATGGAACAAGGCGTCGGCCAACATGAAGAGCATCAAGACAAAGAGCGACACACAGATGGCCAATACGGCGGTGGTCAACAACGTGAACAACCACCACTGCTGGCGCGCCGCATCCAAACGTCTGAGTACCTTTTCCGCCGCCGGAGACATGGCCTCAATGGGTCATTGCATAGACGATCACGTTCGTCCCGATCTTCAGTGCGTCCTCGTCCTTCACGCCGTAACTGTACGGATGGGGGAACTGCTCCCAGCCGTTGCCCAGGTCGAACTTGCTGTAGATGACGGCCACCCGGCCGTCGATGGTGATCCCTTCGATCTCCGGGGTATTGAAGTGTCCAAAATCCTCGCGCACACGCGGCGTATAGTCGACCTGGGTGATATCGTAGTGGCAGTGCAACAGGGGATGATCGGCCGGTAGCCGCTCGAGTCGGTGGTCGGGCAGCACTTTGGCCATCTCCCGCCGGAACGCGCTGTCAAAGGCCATGCGCCCGCAACAGCTGTCGGCAAACAGGATCCCGCCGGCCTTGAGGTATTGCGCCAGTCGCCGGGCCTGTTCATCGCTCCACACGAATTCGCGATGTCCCGTCATGTACAACACCGGATACACCACCGCGGCAGGATCCTCCAGACGCACGTTGGCCCGTTTGAACTTGACCTCCAACGTCGAGTTGTCGCGGGCGTACTTCAGCAGATTGTGCACCGCCGACGGGTCCGGATCCCAATCGCCTTCGTGGACCAGCTGGGCAAAGACGAAGTCATCGCGGCTCGGCGCCTCCGCTTCGAAATAGACCTTTGCGGTGCTCAGGAACCGCGCCAGCTGGAAGTTGCCCAGGATGTAGGTGACCAGGTTCGCCCCGATCTGTCGCGCCTGATCGATTACCACCCGGACACCCCGCGGGTGCTCGTGCCCATCCCAGCCACAAGTCAGATCGGCCGGCGAGAAGATCACACCCAAGCGACAACCGAAGTCGATCCCCTCCAGCACGGGGCCCTCCGTGTAGGTGGACCCGTCGCCGCGCTTGTAGGTGAAGGAGCCCAACTTGTAATAGGTGGAAAACAGCGGGTCTTCGGGCAACAGCTTCCTCAGCGGCCGGCCCGGAAAGATCATCTCCATCTCTTGACGGAACGAATCGGCAAAGTCCTGCCATCCGCAACAGGCGTCGCCGACGATCATCCCCCCGTCGGCCACGTAGCGGGCCAGCCTGGCGCGGATTTCGTCGCTCAGCGAAAAACGGTTATGGCCGGCCAACAACAGAGCCGGCAACTCGCGCGGGTCAAAGGAAAAATGGGCGAAGTCCGCCTCCACCGAACGGTAGTGGATGCCCAGTTTCTGGTTGGTCCACTCCAGGAGCGTCTTGACGTCGGCCGGATCGGTCATCCAGTCGCGGTACATGACCCGTTTACCGTCGCGCTCGATCCACCTCGGCTGGCCCATGGCCATCTTGCCCACCAGCGCCGGGGGACTGGGCGGACGCTTCTTCTCCGACCGCCGCAAAGGGGTGACCGGCAAAGGCAGCGGGGGAAAGGCCTCGCCGCCCGTGCGGCTCTGCTTCTTGGCCTTCGGCGGGGGGCCGCAGTCGATGGGACCCGAACCCTCCTGGGCCCAGCCCACGGAAGGCAGGCCCAAACCGCCCACGGCCGCACTGACGCCCACCCGCCCCAAAAACCGGCGGCGAGATAACCCGCCGCGACCACTGTCGCATGCCTTGCTCACAGCTCGACCCTCTCGCTTCTGATCCTGCCTCGCTTTACCCCACACCGCAAATCCGAAAAACCATACGTTCCGCTGCGGATCCCGACACCGAACCAGGCGGCCTGGAAACCCGCGCCTTTGCCCCCGCCCGGGTCCGGGTACTCGACCGACCCGTTGTGTGCCCCCAATACCTCGCCGCTGAACAATCCTCGGGCCCCATCCTGGCCAATCCGGCGGCGGCCGGCCCCCAACCTTATTATCCGCCATGATGGTGCCGCGGGTCAACGTTTTGGTCAACGACCCCCGGCCAAAACCCCTCAAGCCCATCGGCCTACAAATATCCAGACCCATTCGGGGTACTGGATCGCCCGGACATGGCCCCACCACTTGCCCACCCGAAGGAAGATTCCTTCGACCGCCTGTAACCTATTCCCCATCGGTTGTTGATTCCCTTACCCGCGATCCGAAAACCTCGTACCGCGTCCAGCGCCGGACGCCAGCGGGCCAGTCAAACGCACTCCCGCCGCAATGTCCCGGCGCAGCTCGCCCTGTCGCCCCGCTCCCTGGCGCCCCTCTCCATTGAGCATACGCATCAATATGGCGGACGGGGCGTCTGAGCCGTGGATTTCTAGGGTTTCGGGGCTTCTCCGAGGCAATACGCGCACGTCTCTGTTTGCAAACTCCACGCCGCGCCAGCTGACCGTGACAGCGCCAAGAAAGGTTCTTCCCGTGTTTTCCCGTCCCCCTCTCCCCACCACAGAACTTCTTGCAAATTTCTTCCAGTGTGTAGCACCATTACAGGCAATGGAGCCGACCGCAACCAAGAATGTGGCTCTTTTCGCCCAGCTCCTGACCCCAGAGGACGCAGAGAACGCAGGGCCGTTCACGGAGCATCCCTTCATTCAATCGTCTCAGCGCACTCTGCGGTTAAACTCGTAGATTCGTAGGGTGGGTCAAGCGGCGCGAGGGGGAAAGAGCCGGAAGCGGCTTTGGCATCGGGCCAGCGATACACATTGGGATCGCCGGAACAGCGAGCGCCGACCCACCAGCGAGCGTCGCATGAGCTCCTTTCACCGCTTGATTATTCGCCCCCAACTTGTTCGATTCACGGATCCCTCGTGCCCCTTCGCCTAACCACAGAGTTGAGCTGCCTTGAAAACGCTTGCAAAGAGTTTCGCATTTA